>JANNYY010000001.1:0-2101 GCA_031410355.1 Chitinophagaceae bacterium
AAGTAATTGCCATTGGGGCTGTTGTACAACAGCAGCAAACCATTTTCAATCTGTGTAAGGTCTTCCATATCGCCATGGCCCGCAAAAAAGAAATAAACCCTGTCGCCGGGTTGCGCCTTGCGTGCAATGATGGATATGGCATCCGCCACATTATCACGGTTGGCACGTTCATTTAAAAAAGTCTCAATATTTGTTTTAGGTATTTTACCGCCGGCATCACTCATTAATAGATCTTCAAATGCCTGGGCATCTTTGTCGGCAAATTGTAAAGAAGGTACTGATTTATATTTGCTGATGCCGATAATGATGGCATAGGTATTCCCGGTTTTTGTAGAATCTTTTTTTATACTTACACCACGCTCACCCGGCTGGGCATGGGCCAGCAGGACAAACACATTACAAATAACTAACAGTAGTAGCCGCTTCAAAATTTATAAAATTTAATGTTTTTTAAAGATAGTGTAGTTTGATATACAGAAACTCCGTGTTGCAGGGTATTTAAAAATTTGCATTAATAGTATACCTTACGGAAAATAATGAAGATGCAAGAAAATAAAAAAGGTTCAACATACAGGCAAAAACTCCTGATCATTGCTATTTCAGTAATTAGCTTACTTTCTTTTAATACAGCGTTTGGCAATTTAGGTTTGGGAGACGGTCCCGGTGGAACTCTCGGAATTACTTTAGTGCTGAACCACGGTCAGTATCCTGAAGTAATAAAAAAATATGGCGCCGCAGAAGTGTATGCATTGTATTTGGGGCAGCTTTTTACAAAAATACCGAAGGATGGAACTCACGGGGATACCATCGTAAATTATAAAAAATTTATGGAGAGTTATCCCAGTGTTACCGGCTACCGGCTTATTTATAAAAGCAATGATAAAATTGACAGTGTTTACCAACTGGATGCAAAATTCAGGATTATTAATAAAGCGTATCCTATGAATAATGGAAAGATCCATATCCTGTCATTTGATTCAACCCTGAAAAAAACAGATGAGTTTGTTTATGATTATAGAACAAAAGTTTTTTCAGCTAAAAAAATATCCACTTACCTTATATTAGAATGGCTATTGAGAGAATACTATATTTATAGTTCTTACGACAGAAATAATTACACTTCAGGCGCTGTGTGGATACTTTCAATTGGCATTGACGATTATGGACCAACAAAATACCGCAACTGTAAAACTGATGCACAATCCTATAACGATTTTTTTAAAACCCAGTTTGCGGGCACCGGCTCTGCCTCTGATTTAAGTTCGATGTATCATGAATATGTATTGTTGGATAAGGATGCTACCAAAAATGCTATCCTGACGGCTTTAAAAGATATTGCAGGCAAAGCAGCTTTTAACGATTATTTTATTTTTAATTTCAGTGGTATAACAACTGTTACCGAAAACGGAACTATCTTTTGGCCTTTTGATATAACTGCCGATTTCAAAAACAGAAATCCTGCAGATACAACTTCAGCAGGTTCAAAATCCATCTCTTTAAAAATACTTCAGGAATATTTTCAATCCATTCCGGCCATCAACCAGTTATTTATTTCAGAAGCCGGGCCATCAGAAAAATTTAAAACAGAATTTATAAAAACTCTGATGCAAAACTCCCCGGAAGTAGCCACTATACTAAATAAAAACCGGGTTATTATTGTACCAAATGGTTTTGGGCGGGATGATGTTAGATGTAATGATAGTACTATACACAAAGGCCCTATTAACTATTATATTACTTCTTTGAATTCTGATAAAATTAATGAACCAGTTAATATTTTTGATCTTTTTAATGAACAAAAGGCCAGCGGGGTAGCTTTTAATATTAAAAACAAAGCATACACCTGCGGGTCGTTTAATTTTGATTATTTTGATATTTTTTTTGAGAGAAAATTTCTGAAAGAATACAAAGAAATTTTTGGTGATGCTGCCGGCCAAACACGGGGCGTGGGCCTTAAAACAAAAGAATTAAGATCGGCAGCTAACTTTTCAGGTAAGCGATATGCCCTGGTTGTTGGTACCAATAACTATAAGGGTGAGGGATGGAAGAAACTTCCGAATGCCATTAATGATGCAAGGGCAGTAACTGATATGCTGGCACA
>JANNYY010000002.1:0-3209 GCA_031410355.1 Chitinophagaceae bacterium
TGGTCGCATAGAAGCATAAACACACGCCATTTTTTTTCCGCTGGCGATGTTCTCTTTTAGCCGCAGCCCGCATCCACGCCAGCACACGCAGCTATCAGGTTTCTAGCCGACAGGCGTAAAGCAAGAGCATAAAACAAAAAATTTTATTTCTCCCTTCCCAACCTTCAGTCGGCATAGGTAAAATTGTTGCTTTGCTCACATCTGCCTTTAACAAGCGTTTTATCTGGTACTTATCTTATTGCCTCGGTTGTATTTTCGTTACTCATAGCGGTAGCACCTTTTTAACTAACCAATTTAAAAAGAATGATTTTTAAAAAAAAAGTTTGCTATTTTTAGTAGCGTATTTTAGCGGAAATAAACATGTTAGCAGCAATTAGATAGCAGTATTAAATTTATTAAAGCATGAAATTACAAGAAGACAACAATCTTATTTACAAGTTTGCTTCAATAAATGAATTCACATTCAAGAACCTAATTTTAAGCACCCTGAGATTTAATCCTCCGAACTCAATGAACGATCAACTTGAAGGCTTAATTAAGATCAAAAACCCTAATTTCAAACCAAGCAAGAGTTCAATAAAAAATTTTATTCTTGAAAATAGATTAGATGACCAAGATGCAACAACCCATATTAAAGAAAAAGGGTTCATAAATTTTTACATGAATTACTGGTTTAATCTTGAATTAAGGAAATATGGAATTTCCTGTTTTTCAACAAATCCTACCGAATCTTTAATGTGGGCGCATTACGCAGATAAGCATAGTGGTATCTGCTTAATATATGACATGAAAAAACTATTGAAGGACTTAAGAGAAATAGCATATGACTTCAAAATAACACCCGTGCAATATGACATAAGGCCCACAATTACGTTATTTGAAAAAAATAAAATGATTGATTTCGATTCCGATTTGCCAATTATATCAACAAAGAATTCAAA
Organism: Chitinophagaceae bacterium; assembly: GCA_031410355.1. Lineage (GTDB taxonomy): Bacteria > Bacteroidota > Bacteroidia > Chitinophagales > Chitinophagaceae > Ferruginibacter. The sequence continues at coordinate 942 of JANNYY010000002.1, forward strand.
TTGGAAGTATGAAAATGAAATAAGGTTTTATTTTAGAAACTATGCTATATTTCAAGGAGACTCGTTTTTTATCGGTAATACCTCTCTTAAAGGAATTATTTATGGTTATCAAATTTCCGACGAGGATAAAGACGCAATTTCCATACTTATACATAATGACAATAAGTATCAAAATGTCAAAGAATACAATGAAGTTATTCGCTATTCAACTGGAGACATATTCATTGAGCCAGAATAATAATTGCTGCTAATCGGTTGGTTATATGACGGGGCGAAGAATATTCTCATCCGTCGCGGCGGATCGCTAACCGGCTTCAGTTATATTCATGGGATCACCGGTGTCTCTTCAATTCCACCGGTTTTTCCTCCGCCGATGTAGGTATATCACATAACACACGCAAGCCAACTGACGCATCCGTGAGAGCCGCCGACTGGTGTTATCACCATCGGCGCAGCGCCCGGCAAAAGGTATACCTCTGGCACCGGTGTTCCCATCCATGATGATTAAATTAAGAACGAAATGATGATGGCATCACCTGATGCCTTTCAGTTCTATCCCGATTATATCGGGAATCTAGAATGCGAAAATTTTTCCTCTGCAGCGTAAAAAATACAAAGAACAAAAGTTTGAAAGTAAACCACAACCATTACAACCCGGTTATTAATTACTTTTACAACTGCCACAAAAAATAAACCAGCAATGGAAAATAAATCGCAAATAATAATTTACCAAACCGAAAAAGGCGAAACCAGGTTAGAGGTTCGGTTAGAAAATGAAACCGTTTGGCTTACGCAAAAGCTAATGGCAGAGCTGTTTCAAACCACCGTTGCCAACATCAACATTCATCTTAAAAATATTTTTGAAGAAGGAGAATTACACCCAAAGGCAACTATTAAGGATTTCTTAATAGTTCGTTTGGAAGGCAGCAGAGAGGTAAACCGCAGCATAGAGTATTACAATTTGGATGCAATTATTTCAGTTGGGTACCGCATAAAGTCGAAGGTTGCAACCCGTTTCCGGCAGTGGGCCACACAGCACATCAAAGAATACATTGTTAAAGGTTTTGTGATGGATGATGAACGCCTGAAAAATCCTGATTTGCCTTACGATTATTTTGAAGAACTGGTAAAGCGCATCCAGGATATCAGGACCTCTGAAAGGCGTTTTTACCAAAAGATAACCGACATTTACGCCACCAGCACCGATTACGACCCAACGGATGAAAAAAGTATTTTGTTTTTTCAAACCGTTCAAAATAAAATGCACTGGGCCATTACAGGAAAAACTGCAGCCGAAATAATTGCCCAACGGGCCGATAGCACCAAACCCAATATGGGCCTCACCAACTGGCGGGGAACAAAACCACGGAAGCAGGATGCAGGCATTGCAAAAAATTATTTGAATGAACCCGAATTAGAAGCACTCAATAACCTGGTGGAACAGTATTTAATTTTTGCCACAGGGCAAGCTATGCGAAGGATACCCATGTATATGAAAGACTGGATTGAAAAACTGCACGGCTTTCTTAAACTCAACGACAGAAACATATTGGAACATGCAGGAAAAATTTCGCACCAGGTTGCAATAGAAAAAGCAGAAATAGAATACGACAGGTATAATGTGAAAATGATTAATGAAATAGAAAGTGATTTTGATAAAGCCATCAAAAGAATAGAAGCCCCGAAGAAGAGAAAGAAAAAATAACTTATTACTGTAAAAAGGGTTTTTGCCACTGGTTGATTCTACTCCTTCAAAAACAATTCCACCGTTGCATTCTTATTAAAATTACTGGATAGCCTTACTTCGTATCTTTTTGTTTTTGTTGTAACGATCATCAGTGCCGTGCATGGCGGAATAGTGCCCAGGTTTTCTGCAACAAGCCTTAAGTGTACAATTGGGTTTACATTTTTAATAAGGCTTACATAAAATGTAATTGGCTTTGCAGTGATCATTTTTTTATTGATGCGTGGTACATGCTCTTCATACACCGAAACTGAATCGCCATCTATTTCACCATTGTCATATACATCCACTTTTATTGAATCTTTATCTGCAGCATCAATTTCTAAAATTGACTGAACATCCGTTTCCCGCTTACTGATTATTGCAGGCATTATAACAGGAGCGCTTTGTAATACAGGAATTTTTTTTGCAACAGGGGCAGCAGGGGCGGTTACAACTCCGGTAGTTGTTCTTTTTACAGGTTTAATTACAGGAGCAGGCTTATTTTTAACTGCCGGTTTCTTTACCAATGCAGGCTCTTTTAT
>JANNYY010000003.1:0-3768 GCA_031410355.1 Chitinophagaceae bacterium
CCTGCGCACTCAATGCGGCAATAAGAAGGGCAACGCCGGCACGTATATCAGGGCTGCTCATGGTTATGCCACGTAATTGTTGTTCTCTTTCCAAACCGATAACTACTGCACGGTGAGGATCGCAAAGAATAATTTGAGCTCCCATATCAATCAGCTTATCTACAAAAAACAAACGGCTCTCAAACATTTTTTGATGAATGAGCACACTCCCTTTTGCCTGTATGGCTGTTACCAAAACAATACTCAACAGATCGGGGGTAAAGCCTGGCCAGGGGTGATCATATACGGTTAACACCCCTCCATCCATATACTTTTGTATTTCATATAATTCCTGCGAAGGAATATGAATATCATCGTCAATAAAATTCATTTGAATGCCCAACTGCTGAAACCTTTCGGGGATAACTCCCAAATGTTCAATGCCAGCATTTTTAATCGTGATATCACCCTGGGTCATAGCAGCGAGGCCAATAAAGGAACCTACTTCAATCATATCGGGCAGCATCCGGTGTTCGGTGCCGCCCAATACTTCCACACCAGTAATGGTTAACATATTGCTGCCAATACCGCTGATTTTTGCACCCATGCGGTTAAGCATTTTGCAAAGCTGCTGTACATAAGGTTCGCAGGCGGCATTGTAAATAGTGGTTGTACCAACCGCCATAGAAGCTGCCATTAAAATATTGGCGGTGCCGGTTACGCTGGGCTCGTCTAATAAAATATTAGCTCCTTTAAGATCGGCAGATTGCAGGTGAAAAAATCCATCATCGGTATGATAAGAGAATTTTGCACCCAGTTTTTCAAAGCCAATAATATGGGTATCCAATCTTCTCCTGCCAATTTTATCGCCACCGGGCTTTGGAATGTAAGCTTTTTTAAACCGTGCTAGTAAAGGACCAGCAAGCATTACAGAGCCCCGAAGTTTGCCGCTTTTTTTGTGAAAGGCCCCGCTGTGCAGGTAATCAACATCCACATCATCTGCCTGAAACATGCAGGTATCAGGGCTTTGCCTGTTTATCTTCACTTTCATTTCGCCCAGCAATTCAATCAGCAGGTTTACATCTACAATATCAGGTATATTGCTTACCGTAATTTGTTCGGCACTTAATAACACTGCCGATATAATCTGCAGGGCTTCATTTTTGGCGCCCTGTGGTGTTATCTCACCAGAAAGTTTTTTTCCGCCTCTTACTTCAAATGATTGCATGTTGTTTTTTATTACACGAATTAAAATGAATTACACGGATTACACGAATTTTTACAACTGAAATAAAAAAACCTGACTTTAAAATCAGGCTTTAATAATTCGTGTAATTCGGCTAATTCGTGTAATTATTAATATCTCTTCTTAAAATTACGGTTATTGTTCCTGTTGTCGTTGCTGCCTCCCCTATTATCATTGCCGCCGCCCCTGTTATCCCTGTTGCCTCCCCTGTTGTCTCTTCCGGGGCCGGCACTCCTGTTGTCTCTGCCGCCTGCGCTTCTGTTGTCTCTTCCGCCACCGCCGCTAAAATTTTTACGGTAGCCACCTGCGGGGCGCTTTCCATAATCATCCCTGTCATCGCGGGTATCAACCCGGTGCTTTACAAATGGGCGGTTATTGAATTCCAGTTCGCCATTTGTCATGTTTGATAATTCTGTTTGGATATTATCATCATGCACCAGTTCTTTATGCCAGTTGCTGTAAGTAAGTTTCATGTAATAAGCAACTGCATTGGCAAAGCCCTGTTTCTTTTCAGGGTTTTCTTCTTTCAATGCTTTATCAATAACTACTTCAATATTTTTTCCAAGATGATTAAAGCGGGGGTATCTTTTTGGATAACGCAAACGCTCAGGCTTGGCCTTTAAAGTTTCACGTGTAGGAATAGGGTATGGACTTTCCACATCAAGGGTAAAATCGCTTATCAGGAAAAGATGGTCCCATAATTTGTGGCGAAAATCTTCCACATTTTTTAAATGCGGATTTAAAAATCCCATCAATTCTATTACAGCATAAGCATTACGCTGTCTTTCTTCTTTATCTTCAATAGTTAGCAGGTATTCTACCATTTTTTGAATATGCCTTCCATATTCTCTCATGATCAGAAAATTCCTGGTAGTATTGTACTCCATGTTTTCGGTATTTAGCATAGTACAAATGTAAGCTAAACCGGTTCATTTTTCAAGCTGAAAAACAAAACAGGCCTGTTTATAGCCATTTTTATTTTAAATATTTTTTGCTGCACCAGGTATAAGCCAGTAAAACACCCAGGCTGTCTGCACCCCAGTCAAACATATCAAAACTCCGTTCGGGTATAAAATATTTTTGAATGAATTCAGTGGTAAGGCCCCATATTATAGCGGCCATTGCAATTTTAAGCGCTGTATGCTTTTTTACCTCCGGTGATAACGAAAATTTGGTGACCGGGTAAATGAATAAAAAAGTGAGCACTGCAAATAAGCCGGTATGCACCCATTTATCAAAATAAATATCATTAAGCCAGGTTTCAACGGTGGGTATATTGCTGCCCGGTAAACAAATTAAAAACAGTACAAGAAAAAACCAGGCAATACCCGGAATAAATTTTTTAACAGGTGACCTTTTTAATGGAGTTGGCAGATCATTCATGACAGGTAAATACTATGCTACAGAAGCTGAATAAACTTCGGCATTCATCAGTTTTTCTAAATCTGCCGCATCATTAACGGTCATTTTTACCATCCAGCCATCCCCATAAGGATCGGTGTTTACCAGTTCGGGCTGGCTGTCGAGCAAAGGATTTATTTCGGTGATGGTACCGGCAACAGGTAAAAAAAGATCACTCACCGTTTTAACAGCTTCTACCGAACCAAACACATCCTCGGCACCCAGTGGTTTGCCTTTTGAAGTAATGTCGATATAAACAATATCACCCAGCTCACGTTGTGCAAAATCAGTAATGCCAATGGTTGCCGTTGTACCATCTAATAAAACCCACTCGTGGTCTTTGGTGTAACGTAGATTTTCGGGAAAATTCATTTTTTTAATTTTGAAGTTAACTGAATCAAGTGCAAAATAAGGGTTTTTACCCCGATAGCTACCTGGAGCTGAACTATTTTATCACTTCTATATACATGCGTACATCTCCCAGTGGACGATCTGATGGTGGACCGCTTGTGATTGTTTTTGCTATTTTATCAATCACTTCAAGCCCGCTTTCTACTTCGCCAAATACAGTATATTCCCTATCTAAAAATGCAACGCCGCCCACTGTTTTATAAGTATTTCTTTGGGCCGCCGTGTATTTTATACCTCTTTGCATTTCAAGATTACTTAAATCTGCATCCGTTAACTTTTTACCTTGTACAATATAAAACTGGCAGCCGCTGCTGGCCTTTGCGGGATTACTGGTTCGGGCTGCACACAATGCCCCTTTTTTATGAAACAGGCTGCTGTCAAACTCTGCGGGTATGGTATAGCCAACATCGCCACTGCCAAGCATTTGGCCAGGCTGAGCATATTTGCTTTGGGGATCGCCTCCCTGTATCATAAATTCAGAAATAACCCGGTGAAATAAAAGGCTGTCGAAAAAATGTTCGTTTGCAAGTTTAATAAAATTATCACGGTGCTGTGGCGTTTTATCATACAGGCGGATGATCATTACACCAGAATCGGTAGTTAGTTTTACCCTGGTACCAGGTACCCTTATTTGTTTTGGAGCTTTTACAACAGGGGCTGCTGTTTTTTTTGCAATCGGTTTTTTTACTGCTGTTTTTTGAGTTGTTGTTTTTTTAACAAGCGGTTTTTTA
>JANNYY010000004.1:0-3994 GCA_031410355.1 Chitinophagaceae bacterium
AAACAAAGCGGTGATCCTTATCAACAATGGCATTCACCCTGGCGAGCCGGATGGCATTGATGCCAGTATGATGCTGGTAAGAGACATTGTAAACAACAAAATTAAACTGCCCGATAATATTGCCCTGGCTTTTATCCCAGTATATAATATTGGCGGATGCTTGAACAGAAATTCCTTTTCAAGGGCAAATCAAAACGGGCCGTCGGAATATGGCTTTAGAGGCAATGCCCAAAACCTTGACCTGAACAGGGACTTTACAAAAAACGACAGTAAGGAAGCCAGATCATTTGCACAAATTTTTCATTTACTCGATCCGGATATTTTAATTGACAACCATGTTAGTGATGGCGCCGATTATCAGCATACCATGACATTACTTACTACACAATATGATAAACTGGGTGCTGGTTTGGGCGGATGGCTTAAAGAAAATTTTGAGCCACAGCTATACAAAGGCATGATGGATAAAAAATGGGAGATGGTACCTTATGTAAATTTTGAAACTGAAACACCCGATAAAGGCATGGAAATGTTTTATGATCCGCCCCGGTACTCATCAGGTTATGCAGCTTTGTTTCAAACCATTGGCTTTGTACCCGAAACCCATATGCTGAAACCATTTAAAGAGAGGGTGCTTTCTACCTATGCACTTTCGCTAACCGTAATTGAAAAAGCATCCATTAATGCGACAGAATTAATAGCGCAACGTAAAAAAGCAAGAGCCGAAGTTTTAAAAGAAAAATCTTTCGCCTTTAAATGGACTGTAGATACAACTAAATATAATTTTATAAATTTTAAAGGATATGAGCAGGCTATTAAACCCAGCGATGCAACAGGATTAAACCGGATGTATTACGACCGCAGCAAACCTTTTACAAAACAGGTAAAGTTTTTTAATGTATTTAATGCTTCCAATTTTATTGAAACACCTGCTGCATATATTATTCCGCAGGGATGGTATAGTGTGATTGATTTGCTTAAACTGAATAATGTGCAGATGCAGCAATTTAAAAATGATACGCTGATTGATGTGGAGGCTTATCATATAGATGATTACAAAACTTTGCCCCGGCCTTATGAAAAACATCATAAAAATTCAGGAGTAAAGGTTATTTCTAATAATCAAAAAATAAGGTTTTTAAAAGGCGATTATATAATATGGCTTAACCAAACTGCCAACCGGTATTTGGTGGAGATGCTGGAACCAACAGGCGACGACAGTTTTTTTGCCTGGAATTTTTTTGATGGCGTTTTGCAACAAAAAGAAGGTTATAGCGATTACCGCTGGGATGATTTGGCGGCTGAGGTTTTAAAAAACAATCCCGGATTAAAAGCCAAACTGGAAGAGAAGAAAAAGGGCGATGATAAGTTTGCAGCCAATGGCCCTGCACAACTTGACTTTATTTATAAAAATTCGCCTTATTACGAGCCGGGGCATAACAGGTACCCGGTTTACAGGTTACCTGGGTCGGGACGCTAACCTTTGCAAAGCAAAGGAGCGGCCTGAACCAGGTAACCGACACCAAACAATTTTTTACCACGTCTTATAGTTATCCGAACTTTCTTAAACAAAAACGTACACGATCAGTTTATGGTTCAGGCCGCTAAAAGCGCCCCAACGCCCTAAATAAACAATGCATCCATGGTTACTTCGTTTGTTACCACACTTAATTTATGTGCATTGGTAACCGTACCAAATGTTGTGAGCATGGTTATAAAAACATTTTTTTTTGATTTAGTATGGCGCTCAAATACAGCTATTTTTTTCTGAAGCTGGGCAGCATACATTTTATTTATTTCAAAAACGGTATTATAAAATTTCATTTCACAAATATTAATGCAGTTATCTGCCCGGTCAATTATTAAATCAATCTGTGTGCCTTCCTGCTCTTTTGTGCCTTTAAACAACCAGGAAGCCTCCTGTGTATAAATACCCTGAATGCCCAATGCTTTTTTTATTTGCCAGGTATGTTTTAAGCAAACGTTTTCAAAGGCATGCCCACACCAGATTTTGAATGATTGTTGACCTGCTTTTTGCAACCAGCCTGCAGTTCGTTTATTATTGTACAAAAATTTAAAATAAAAGAGTGTGAATTCATCCCTTAACCTGTACACTGTTTCTTTACGCACATTTTCAAAAGGTACATGCACGCTTATAAAACCGCTTTGCTCCAGCTCTTCCAGCACAGTTGAAAACCCGCCGCCGCTGCTCAGCTTTGTAATGGAGATAATTTCGGCACGGGTTAGTCCCCTGTCTTTACCAGCCAATGCTTTTACCACCTGCTCATGCCACTGGTAATTGGTAAATAAAGATGCATAGAGGTTATTAAATTCATTTTTTAATATTGAATTTTTTTGAAAAAAAAGCCCGTCAATAACCTGTGCTACGCTTTTGCCAGGTTTTATTTCTTTTAAATAAAAAGGAATGCCGCCCAACACCATGTACAACTGGAGTATATCATAATCGTTAAGTGTAACCCGGTTTTGTTTTAAAAACAATTTGGTTTCGGCAAGTGTAAATGGCTGCAGGTCTATTTGCCTGGTTACCCGGTTATGAAAACCACCGCGGTCATTAATAATTTTTTTTATCATCCACGTTGCGGCCGAGCCGCAAATAACCAGGATAATATCTTTTCTTGCGGTACACCAGTTATTCCAAAAATTATCCAAAGCCGCTTTAAACCCGCTGCGTGGAGTTTCAAACCAGGGAAGTTCATCTAAAAAAATTATTTTTTTCCCTTTTGTTTTTATACTGCTGATGTATTTTTTTAAAAGATTAAAAGCCTGCAGCCAGGTTACCGGCACTTCTATAGCTGCTTTTTTGGGTATATTGTTTTGCAGTGCATCTCTGAAATTTTCCAGTTGCAGTTGCTGGTTTTGTTCGTGCAGACCGCTACAGTCAAACACTATCCGGTTTTTAAAATAATTGCGTATTAAAAAAGTTTTACCTACCCGCCGCCGCCCCGTCATGGCCATAAATTCAGAAACAGGGCTGTGCAGCAATTCTTCAAAAATTTCAATCTCATCAATTCTTCCAGCAATATCCATAAATTTATATTTCGCCAAATGTACCATAAATTACACACATTTGGCGAAATATAAAACATTGGCGGGCTGTATAAGTATTCTTTAAAGCATATAAAGATTAATTCAGTTTCGCCAAATATGCCATGAAATACATAGATTTGGCGAAATATAAATTACCCTCCAGGAGGGATATTATTTGGAATTAACCGAAACGCTTTACCAGTAATAAACTAAATGGAAAGATCCGGGGAAGTTTTAAAAGACAAATCCGGAACGAAGCCCCAGAGGGAACCAAAAGAAAATACAGGCAGCGGCTTAATTTTATAAAAATTCACCACATTATAGCCGGGGCATAACAGGAGCCCCAGCTTTACAGGATAAACTGGAAATAAATAGTTTGGGATTTTAGTGCCATAGGCACAACAGATTGGTAGAAAGAAATTGTTTGTTTGCTTTGGCGTGCCGTAGGTACGCAAGCGTTCTAAAATCTATCGTGCCTGGGGCACTTAAAAGCAAAAGACACACTCCTTTCTACCAACCTGCCTGCCGGCAGGCAGGTCTTTGGCTCTTAACGTAAGCTGTTAAAAGAATAATAATCAGCAATTTATGAGAAAATAGAGTATTTCGACTAACTCATCCACTCTACTCCATGAGTAAAGCCAAATAGTAGCAATGCTGATGAAAGGATTGTGACACAACGATGTTAAATCAAGGAGCTAAAGCTGGTATCCCGAAAAAAATCGGGGCAGGTCAAAATAAACCTCAAAATTCTTCTGTTATCCTTTCAATTTCTACCCTGAAACCCCTACCTTTGCTGCCCGTTACAAAAAAACGGATTAACAACATTTTTTAAAACAAAAATCAATCAGGGAAATGAACAACTACGAATTGATGGTGATTTTTACCCCTGTGCTATCTGAAGAGGAATTTAAAGCCGCTCAGAAAAAATATGCCGACCTCGTTACAG
>JANNYY010000005.1:0-12967 GCA_031410355.1 Chitinophagaceae bacterium
TACGGCATCCGGTGGCGTTTGGAAAACAGAGAACAGCGGAAGTAACTGGCAGCCTGTTTTTGATAGTATGCCAACTTTAAATATTGGTTCAGTTGCCATTCAGCAAAACAACCCTTCGGTAGTTTGGGTGGGCACAGGCGAAGGCAATCCCCGTAATTCTATAAATATTGGTGAGGGCATTTATAAAACCATGGATGGTGGAAAAACCTGGAAAATGCTGGGGCTTGAAAAAACAAGAAATATTCACCGCATCATCATCGATCCCAATAATCCCAACACAGTTTATGCTGCAGCTATTGGCAACCCTTATGATGTACATCCTGAACGGGGCGTTTACAAAACTACCGATGGGGGCGATAGCTGGAAACTCATACTGCATACAAACGACAGCAGTGGTTGTGGCGACCTGGTTATTGATCCAACTAACCCCAATAAATTAATTGCCGCTATGTGGCAACACCAGCGTACGCCCTGGAGTTTTTCAAGTGGTGGTAAAGGAAGCGGCCTCTACATTACTGTTGATGGTGGAAAGAACTGGAAACAACTTGGTAAAGATGATGGAATACCTGATGGTGATTTGGGAAGAATTGGATTAACCATTGCTTATAACGAACCATCAAGAGTATATGCTTTGATTGAAGCCACAAAAAACGGCTTATACAAATCGGATGATGGCGGTTTTAAATGGGAGTTGGTTAACAGTGATAAATCGGAGGTTACCAACCGGGCTTTTTATTTTCAGGATATAAGGGTTGACCCAAAAAATGAAAACCGTTTATACAATATCAAACAAACCATTACAGTGAGTGAAGATGCCGGCAGATCTTTTAAGACTGTTATTCCTTACAGCGGTATTCATCCAGATCATCATGCATTCTGGATAAACCCGCTTGATCCCAATTTAATTATTGATGGCAATGATGGGGGTATTGGTATAAGCCGCGACCGTGGCCGCAACTGGAATTTTAATGAGCGCATACCTGTTGGGCAATTTTATCATATTGCTGTTGACAATAAAATTCCGTACAATGTTATGGGAGGTATGCAGGATAATGGAAGTTGGCGTGGGCCAGCTTATACCTGGCGCAATGGTGGTATCAGGAACTTTTATTGGGATAATATTGGCGGCGGTGATGGTTTTGATGTATCGCCCGACCCGGATGATAATGATTGGGTATATTCCATGAGCCAGGGCGGGGAGCTGGGAAAACAAAATGTAGTAACCGGCGAAAGAATGGGCATTCAACCTCCTACGCCTGATCTTAAAACAAGATTACGGTTTAACTGGAATGCTGCATTTGCACAGGATGCCTTCGATTCAAAAACAATTTACTTCGGCAGCCAGTTTGTACACAAGAGCATTAATAAAGGCTTGACCTGGGAAATTATTTCGCCTGACCTCACAACCAATAATAAAATACAGCAACGCCAGGATGAAAACGGCGGATTGTCAATTGATATTACCGGGGCAGAAAATTACAATACCATTATCTGCATTGAACCATCTGCAAAAGACAAAAATATTATTTGGGTTGGTACCGATGATGGTAATGTTCAGTTAAGTAAAGATGCAGGAAAAACATGGGCCAGTTTCCGCGGAAAAATACCGGGCATGCCTTTGGGCGCCTGGATACCACAAATACGTGCAAGCCGCTACAATGCCGGCGAAGCTTTTGTAGTTTGTAACGATTATCGCCGTGCCGATTTTAAGCCCTACATCTTCCGCACTAAAAATTACGGGCAAAGCTGGGAGCGTGTGATTGATGAAAATAAAGTGAAGGGTTATGCACTTTGTATGATACAGGACCCTGTAGAACCCAATTTAATTTTTGTTGGTACCGAACACGGACTTTGGATAAGTTTTGATAATGGCACAACATTTCAGCAATGGAAAAATGGCTACCCCTCTGTTTCTACCTACGATATGGCCATACAGGAAAGAGAATCGGACCTGGTAATCGCAACTTTTGGCCGTGCCATTTATATTTTAGATGATATAAAACCCTTACGAAAAGCCGCGGCAAATAACGGAAATGTGTTTTCTAAAAAACTAAGCGTATTTGAGGCACCAACTGCTTACATGGCCAGGTACAGGCCACAACCCGGTTACGACTGGAGCACCTGGGGATTGTATGAAGGTGAAAATCGTGAGCGGGGCGCAGCCTGGTCTTTTTTTATTAAGCCAAATGATAAAGCCGACACTTCAAAAAAAATGAAGACTGATTCTGCAACCGTAAAAATCTATACACAAAACAATGATTTGATACGCACCATTAAAATGAAAGTTGATACGGGTTTCACCAAAAGTAGTTGGGGTTTTGAAATGAAAGGGATCCGTCAGCCCGGTTCAGTAAAACCAAAACCGGATTCGCCGGAACCAAGAGGTAACACTGTTTTTCCTGGAACTTATAAATTGGTGATGACTGTTGGAAAAGAAATGGACAGCACGATGATTATTGTAAATGCCGACCCTAATGTGCCCGAGAACAAAGAAATATACGATGCAAAAACAGCCATGCTGAACAGGCTTGATAAAAGCACCATGCGCCTGGCAGAAATTACCGACCGCTTAGCAGATGCAGAAGAAACCATTTCAAAAGTTGAGGCACAATTAAAAAATGAAGAAGGAAAAGAAGCTGACAGTTTACGCAAAATGGGTAAAGCGATGACCGACTCCATAAAAAGCATACGCAATTTTATTTTTGGCAAGCCACAGGAAAAGCAGGGAACGGGAACTCCTTATCAACTTACCGTTTATACTGTATTAGGTAATGCCAGAAGTGAAGTACAACGCAAGACAAAAATACCCGACCAGCAGGAAATGCGCATGGCTACAGAAGCCGAAGGGCTGGTAAATGAAGCAGTGCAAAAAACCAATGCGTTTTTTAATGGTAAGTGGGAAGATTATAAAACGCTGGTTGAAAAAACACAGATCAAATTATTTAAACCTTATAAGGTGATTGATTAAAATGGCCTTCGTGCTTAACCATGGCCATACTTACTTACACAAACTCAGTTGAGAATTGTTGCTTTTTTGCCATAATTCATGTTGTCCAACAGAATCATAGGCCCCATTCCACATAATATTCCCGGTTATTTTTTCAACTTTAAACCTTAGTAATAACCAGCTTTTTTTATTCTTTGCCATCCCCTCTTAAATTTTTACTTTTGCGACTTAATTACAGGCTTATGGGTAATGTTAAACTGAGTGTGCTCGCCGAAACTTTAAAGGCTTCCGAAATTGTTCGCCTTGGTGCAACCATTAAAGAAAAGATGAAGCAGGGAGAAGAAATTTATAATTACACCATAGGCGATTTTGATTCTTCCATATTTCCCATACCTGCAGAACTGGAAACCGAAATTATCCATGCTTATAAAGAAGGTTTTACAACCTACCCCGCTGCAGAAGGTAATCTTGACCTTAGAGAAGCCGTTGCTTCATTTATGTTATTAAGGGGGGGATTAAATTATGCGCCTCAAAATGAAATTTTAATTGCGGCCGGCGGCAGGCCGTTGATTTATGCTTTATACCGGGCCGTTGTTGATAAAGGCGATAAAGTAATTTACCCTGCACCAAGCTGGAACAATAATCACTACGTGCATTTTACCGAAGGCGAACATATTATGCTGGAAGCCGAAAAAGAAAACGACTTTATGCTTACGGCGGCACAAATTGCCCCGCATGTAAAAGGCGCAACATTGCTTTCGCTTTGCTCCCCGCTAAATCCTACAGGCACCACTTTTGGCAAGGGAGAATTAAATGCGATCTGCAATCTGGTGATTGAAGAAAATAAAAGCCGCTCAGATGGCGAAAAGAAACTTTACCTGATGTACGACCAGATTTACTGGACACTTACATTTGGCGATACAATACATTATAACCCGGTTACACTAAACCCCGCAATGAAAGACTATACCATTTTTATAGATGGCATAAGCAAAACCTTTGCAGCAACCGGGGTAAGGGTTGGCTGGGCCATGGGGCCTGCAGAAGTGCTTGTAAAAATGCGTTCAATCAACAGCCACCTGGGTGCCTGGGCACCCATGGCCGAGCAAAAAGCCGTTGCCAGTTACCTGGGTAAAACAGAAGCGATTGATAAATACTTTGTTCATTTTAAAGCCGAAATAAATGAACGGCTGCAGCGCATTTATGCAGGTATGCAAGAAATGAAAAAAGATGGGTTTCGTGTTGACGCCATTGCCCCACAAGCAGCAATTTATCTTACTATACAAATTGATTATACAGGTAAAAAAACTGCCGATGGAAAAGTTTTAACCACCCAGGCTGATGTTACATCTTATGTTTTAGATGAAGCAAAACTGGCTGTGGTACCCTTTTATGCTTTTGGTGCAAAGCCCGACAGCAGTTGGTACAGGCTTAGTGTGGGTACATGCAAAAAAGAAGAGATTGATGACATGCTGGCTGCGTTGCAAACAGCTTTAAAAAAATTAAATTAAGCTATCTTGCTAAAAAAAATAATATTTACCTTATTTCTGTTACATGTAGTTTTTGAAGGCTTTTCACAAAAAGATTCCTCTCAATACCAGAAATTTTTTGCAAAATTTTTGTCCTTATACAGAGACTTTTCAAAACCTCCATTAAAAAACTATTACGAAGTATTAAGCAATACAGGAAAGTTTAGCTTTAATGTATCCGATCTGCTGTTGGTAAATGCTCTTACAGAAATAAGCAAAGAAAAAAAGGTTTTAGAAGAAGAGGCTATAGATTCACTTTTAGAACAAGTGTACACAGATTTAAGAAAAAAATATCTCTGGGTAATGTCCCAAGATATTTACGATAGCAAAAAAGAAATGTTTGCTTTATATAATGAGAAACTTTGCGGATGCCTCAATTCCAAAGTAAAAGCTTCAGATATGGGTGAAAAGTTTCTGGAAGCACAAAGGCAATGTAACGCAGCCCTGGTTTATGACACCGTGTTTCTAAATAAACTGAAGACTATAGCGGGAGGTGCCACACTAAATGAAATGTATGCTGTTTCAAATTATTTAACTGTTTATATGTATGGCAATTGTGATGTTTTTTATGACAAGCTAAATAGAACAATTTTCGGCACAGGTGCTGAGCAATACTTTTGGGGAATTAATTACTTAAAGGCCCAACAGGGTGAATCTTCAATCAGGTATTTTAGATTGGGTCAATTTGATTCTCTATCGTTAATATTCCCAAATTTCAGAAAATATAAGAGTGAATTACAAAAGGTAATAATAAACAGCAATGGAAAAAATGTTTCTGTAAAGGGTTACTACTTTCGCCCCGAAACAACACGAGGCTTGCCGGTTATTGATGTGCATATTTATAAAGGACAGAAAAATAGCAATCCTGTTGGTCGGGTTGAATTAAAACTTAGTGGAACTAATATCAACTCAAAAATTATTTCTGCTAAATACTTCAAAGAAAACCCTGTTAAGGAAGGACAAATTATTGAAGACCGGATCATTGAGGTAAAACCTAACTAACATCAATTTTTACAGTTCAAAAAGACAAAAGGTTTTAAATCTCTCTGGCGAAAAAGTTTGCGAAGATGAATAGACTTTTTATCAATCCTGTATTTGTTCAGGTCTATTATCTCGTGGGCGATAATAAAATTCTCTATTCTTTCTATGGCGTACAATAACTGATGAAGCAATTCTACTTCATGCTCAATTGACTGCGGAGTCATTAACTCCTGGTTGAACAAAACCAGTAAATCCCGGTTCGGATTGTTCATAGTTTCAGCAATTTAAATTGTATGCTGTCAATATCCAACCATGCCCGATTTATTGGGACAGCCGCAACCCTTTTTTGTAGAGGCGCAGCCTGCTGTTACCAGCATAGTTACAATAATTACCAGCAGTAATGTTAATTTATTAAGTTGTTGCATAAGTTCAGGTTAGCAATTTAAACTATTTTCACAAACAATTATTGCATTGTTTTGATGAAAGGCAAAAATTTTAACATGCCAGGTAATAAACTACGGGTTTTATTTGCTCCATTAGATTGGGGCCTGGGGCATGCAACCCGCTGCATTCCAATTATATTTAAATTACTACAGCAAAATTGTGAGGTGCTGATAGCAGCAGAAGGCAGTGGTAAAATTTTATTGCAAAAAGAATTCCCCGGTTTGATTTTTATTGAACTAAAAGGTTACCGGATGCATTATAGCCGCACTAAATTCTGGATGCCGGTAAAACTCATACTGCAGTTGCCAAAACTTATTTACAATATTTATGCAGAAAAACGATGGCTGAAGAAAGCTGTTTGTGAATATAAAATTGATGCGGTTATTGCTGATAACCGGCTGGGGTTGAGCCATGCAAAAATCCCCTGTGTGTATATTACCCACCAGCTGCACATAAAAACCGGTAGCCGTTTTACAGAAAGTATAGCAAAAAAAATACATTATAATTTCATAAATAAATATACCGTTTGCTGGGTGCCCGATGCTGCGGGAGAAATAAATCTGGCCGGTCAATTATCGCATCCTCTTGTTTTACCAAATGTGCCGGTAGTATATATTGGGCCCTTATCAAGGTTTGAAAAAATTGATACTGCCATAAAATATGATCTCTGTGTGATACTATCCGGACCTGAACCCCAGCGCAGCATTTTTGAAAAAATCATTTTAACAGATTTAAAAAAATTTAAGGGCTCTGTTTTTATGTTGAGAGGCCTTCCGGGCAATTCGCCAACAATCAAATCAAATTCCAATACGTTGCAAATACAGAATCACCTGTCTGCTCCTGAACTTAGCCTGGTGCTGCAGCAATCCAAAATGATTATCTGCCGGTCTGGCTATACTACAATAATGGACCTGGGTAAACTGCAAAAAAAAGCCATACTGGTGCCAACGCCGGGGCAAACAGAACAGGAGTACCTGGCAAATTATTTACAGGAACAAAATTTATTTTATAGTATGCCGCAAAAAAATTTTTCAGTTAATGATGCTTTAAATAAAGCTGCAGGTTTTTCTTTTAAAGAAACAGTTGTTCAACAGAATAATTATGAAAAAGCTATTGAGAATTTTGTAATTATGGTCTTTGATAAAAATCAATAAAACAGGTATTTATATCCTCTTTTTATTTTTTGCAGATCAAGTAAAACAGAATAGCTGGATGCATACCATTCATCTGCATTGCGTAAACTTTCGGCAGGTAATTCATTTAATACAGCGGGTAAAGAGGTAGAAGTGAGCACAGGGTTTAATAAAGTCGGTAAGCCTTCCGAATTGCCGGCATATCCTATCCAGGTTTTTTGTTTTAGCAAAACTGAAAAAACATTTTTATAAAATTGAAGAGGTTTCTTTTGTAAAAAAATATGTACCGGAAAACTCAAAATAAAAAACAAGGAAAAGCAAACATCCAGTAATCTTTTATTGCGCCGGTTCGGTGGTTTATCAATTTCATATTTTTTACTGATTGAAACATAATCCCCGCTTTCTTTCCTGCTGTCGCTGCCCACTATACTGCTGCTGCCCGATGCATGAAATTTATTGCGCATCCTTGCAGGCAGGCTTTGCAACAGGTTAATGATCTCTTTATAACTTAACCCGTCTTCACAAAAAATAATTTCTTTTACGGGGTATTTTATAACCAGGTTTGGCAACTGTTCAATATTTCCAAGCGAGGTTGATGTTTCCATTAAATTATTGTTTACCCTGCCCAATACCCTTTTATGCAATCCCGCTTTTTGGAGAATGGCCGTAATGGCTTCAAAATCTTTTTGGCCCGAAACAACAATAGTTTGCCGCCTTTCTTCATGTTCATTTATTGCTTCCAGGTAATTCCATTTAATAAACAGTAACCTCATTAAGTTCATCAATATAAAAGCAAATAAAATCCCTGATATTAAAATCCCCCTCGAAAACCTGATACTTTCCGGCAACAATGCATAAACACTTAACAATACCAGTCCCGCTATGCAGGTAGATCGTATTAACTGCGATTGTTTATAGCCCTTATCATACAAACCCGAATAATATGCCGCTATTAAAAAAATGGCTGTAAAAGCAGGAAAGCCAATAAATAAAATATTGGGAGAGTAATTTTCTTCCTGCCTGATATAGGTGCTCCATAAAAATTTAATACGCCATAACGCCGTTAATATTATTCCGGCATCCAATATCGGTAATCCAATTTTTTTTAAAATATTTCCAATAGCCGAAAAGCCGGCCCTGATAATAATTGCCATTTGAATTAAAAAAATAAAAATGCCGGCCCTGCTGCCGCTGTAATGCTTTTTCACAAACAGGTTCATCGCTTTATAAAACAGCCTTACGTAGTTCAGGCTTCCTCTTTTGGTGCTTTCTCCTTTAAAATGTATAATGGTGCTTTCGGCAAAATAATAATTCTTATACCCGGCCTTTTGTATCCTGAAACTCAGATCCACATCCTCGCCATACATAAAAAAACTTTCGTCAAAATTTCCTATATCATCCAAAACCTTTTTAGGTATCATCATAAAAGCTCCCGCCAAAACATCCACTTCGTGATTTTCGTTTTCCGATAAATGGCCCAGGTGGTACCTGGCAAAAGTTTTCGACCGCGGAAAAAACCTGGTGAGCCCGGTTAATTTATACATTGATGTAAGTGGAGAAGGAAAAGCTCTTTTGCTTTCCTTTAAAAACTTTCCGCTTCCGTCAATCATGCGTATACCAACAGCGCCGGCCGTTTTATTATGTTTAAAAAACTGCAGGCAGTTTTCAATACAGTCTTCGGCTAATATAGTATCTGGGTTTAAAAACAGTATAAAATCGCCCTTTGCCCTGGCAAGTGCCAGGTTATTGGCTTTGGCAAAACCAATATTGTTTTTGTTCCATAAAAAATTAACTTTTGCAAATGCAGGTTCCAGGAAAGCCCTGCTGCCATCTGTTGAATTATTATCGGCCACAATAATTTCCGCATCAATATTCAAACAGGCTTTTTGAACAGAATACAGGCACTGCTCCAGGAAGTGTTTTACATTATAGTTTACAATGATGACCGATAATTGCATATTCAAATATAGTAAAGAAGGCTTTGTATCTTTGCGCCATGCTAAAAACAACCCTTTTAAATGCCGTTGAAGCGGGTGCTAAACAACTAAGACTGTATTTTAATAACGAGGATTTAAAGATCAGCAACAAAGAAGGAATTAACAACTGGGTTACCGAAGCAGATTTTGCTGCAGAAAAAGCGATCATTGATGTTATTAAAAAAGATTATCCCGATCATTTTATTTTGAGTGAAGAGGTTGGCGAAATGGCAAGCGGTAGTGATACTAAATGGATCATTGATCCCATTGACGGTACCATTAATTATGCCAGCGGTATTCCACTTTGCTGCGTAAGTATTGGGGTAGAACAAAATGGACAAATGATCTTGGGTGCTGTTTATAATCCTTTTATCAACGAATTATTTTTTGCCCAAAAAGGATTTGGCGCATCACTGAACGATAAAAAAATTAATGTAAGTAAGAAAACAGAAGTGCTGCACAGTTGCTTAGTAACAGGTTTTCCTTATACATATCTTGATATGGAAAACGGGCCCCTGGAAGTATTTGAACGTTTGGTACGTAAAGGCGTTCCGGTACGCCGGCTTGGCAGTGCAGCCATTGATCTGTGTTGGGTTGCTGCCGGAAGGTTTGAAGGTTTTTTTGAACACAGCCTTAGCGCATGGGACTCTGCAGCCGGTTACCTGATTGTTGAAGAAGCAGGAGGAAAAGTTACAGATATGAATGGTGAAAAATATTCTCCTTATCAAAGAAAAATTGTAGCAACAAATGGATTAATACATGATGAGCTGATAGAAGTCATACACAATAGAAAAAAATTGGGCTAAGAGGACAAAAGAGAAAAGGGGGCAGAAAAAGAAACCCTCGTTTTCCTCCTTTTCTCTTTTGTCCTCTTAGTTAAATATAACACAATGGAAAGAACAGAAATCTCCACTCTCGGCGAATTTGGTTTAATAGACCATCTTACCCGCAACAATGAAACAAAAAACGCATCAACCATTTTAAGTGTGGGCGATGATGCTGCAGTGATTGATCATTTTGGCAGGCAAACCGTAATCAGTACAGACTTGCTGGTGGAGGGTATTCATTTTGATTTGATGTACACACCGCTGAAGCATCTTGGCTACAAATCGGTGATAGTAAACATCAGTGATATTTATGCCATGAACGCCACGCCAACACAAATTGTTATCAGCATTGCCATTAGTAATAAGTTTAGTGTTGAGGCGTTAGATGAGTTTTATGATGGTGTGTATGCAGCCTGCAATAAATACCATGTTGATTTGGTTGGTGGCGATACCACCACATCGCAACGCGGTTTTGTTATTAGTGTTACAGCCATTGGAGAAGTGGCGCCCGACAGTTATGTAAAAAGAGACGGCGCAAAAGTTAATGACCTTATTTGTGTAAGCGGCGATTTGGGCGGTGCTTTTTTAGGCCTGACAATTTTAGAAAGGGAGAAAAAAATATTTGAAGAAACCGGTGCACAGCCCGATCTGGAAGACAGGGCATATATTGTTGGCCGTTTATTAAAACCCGAAGCCCGTAAAGATGTGATTGAATATTTTGCTGAACACAAAATTATACCCACAAGCATGATGGACATCAGCGATGGGTTAAGCAGCGAGATGCTGCATATTTGTAAGCAAAGTAATGTAGGCTGTGTTTTGTACGAAGATAAATTACCGCTGAATGAAGACAGTAAAGATTTTGCATACAAACTTGAACTTGACCCTACCGCCTGTGCATTAAGCGGTGGCGAGGATTATGAATTGTTGTTTACTGTGGCCCAGGCCGATCATGAAAAAATAACAGCCAATAACGGGCTGAGTATTATCGGTTATATTACCGAAGCTGATAAGGGAAAAACATTTATTACCCGTGGCGGAAATAAACATGAGCTTGTAGCGCAGGGGTGGAATCATTTGAAATAAAAAATTTGAAATTTTAGGAGTATGGAGATGATCTGTTACCTGTATCGCCTGATAAAAATGAAAACTGTTAAAAATATCCTTCCCTTTTTATTTGTGCTGCTTATATATTCCTGCGCCACAACCAAAAAAAATTACAATCCCAACAAAAAATATTCGCCACAACAATTACAGCAGGATTTTTCTTTATTAAAAAATATCCTTGAAAAAAAACACCCCTCGCTTTACTGGTACACGCCAAAGGACAGCATGGATATGTATTTTAACCTTTACTACAGCGCCATAAAAGACAGCATGACCGAGCAGCAGTTTGGCTGGAAGATAATTGCGCCGCTTACCGATAAAATTCATTGCGGCCATACCAGCTTTGGAAGAAGCAAGGCTTACAACAACTGGGTAACCGGTAAGTTTTTTCCTTCCTTTCCGCTTTTTATGAAATGCTGGAACGATACCATGGTGGTAACCAACAACCTGAACCGGAAAGATTCAGTATTAAAAAAGGGCATGCTCATCACTTCTGTTAATGGTTTAAAAAACGCAGCGCTTACAAATATCATGTTTGGGTATATGACCGAGGACGGCTATGCCAACAATGTAAATTATATACGTCTCAGCAGTAATTTTCCTTATTATCACCGTAATATTTTTGGCATAAGTAAAACTTATGCAGTAACGTATTTAGATAATGCCGGCAGAGAGCAAAGTATAAACATCCCTGTTTTTGATTTGGGGAAAGACAGCATAAAAAAACCTCTGGATGTAAAAAAACTGAAGCCTGATAAAAAAGAAACGCGTCAAAAAAAATTATCCGATCTGCGTTCCCTGGCAGTTGATACGGCAAACAACACAGCTATCATAACGCTGAATGCATTTTCATCGGGCGGCCTGCGTAAATTTTACAGGCAAACTTTCAGGTACATTAAAAAAACGGGAATTGATAATGTGGTACTTGATATCAGGAGTAATGGCGGCGGAAGGATCAGGCTATCTACCTTACTAACCAAATATGTAAGCAGGGTTAATTTTAAAGTGGCCGATACTTCTTTTGCTGTTGCAAAATCACTCCGGCCTTATTCAAAATACATTAAAGGAAATTTTATCAATAACCTCGGGCTTTTTTTTCTTACTAAAAAAAATAAAGACGGGCTTTACCATTTTGGCCATTGGGAAAGAAAAATTTACAAACCAAAAAAAGTAAATAACTACGAGGGAAATCTATATGTACTTATAAATGGAAATACTTTTTCTGCCGCAGCATTATTCAGTAATGCAGTAAAAGGCCAGCCCGGCATTGTTTTGGTGGGAGAAGAAACCGGCGGTGGCTGGCATGGCAACAATGGTATTTTAATTCCGGATATTATTTTACCCAACACGCATTTAAAAGTAAGGCTGCCTTTGTTCAGGCTGGTGCAATATCATCACGTGCCCAAAGATGGGCGGGGTATTGCTCCGGATATTTATATAGGCACCAATTACGATGCGCTGGTGAAAGGGATTGATTATAAAATGAAAGTGGTGATGGATATGATTAAAGGAAAGCGAATTGGGAATAAGTAATTGGGAATTGGGAATAAAATAAGAACTCATACTTCAGCAATCTTAGTATAGGATAGGCGGAAAAAATTATTCAATATTAAAAACATCCGCATCTTTCCAAAACGGAAATTTAGTTCTCACATCATCAAGCATTTCTTTCTGCAGCGTTATTGTATTTACATCTTCTTCATCGGCCATGTGGTAAAGTACCTGACCAAGCGGATCAATGACTAAGCTGTTGCCACTGTACAAAATATTTTTTGCATCAGTTCCCACACGGTTTACCCCAACCACATAACATTGATTTTCGATGGCTCTTGCACATAATAAAGTTTTCCAGGCATGGCTTCGGCGCTCGGGCCAGTTGGCTACATAAATCAAAACATCGTATTCAACAACACTGAGCGGAGTTGAAGTGCTTTGCCCCGGGGTTTGAGCGGAGTCGAAAACCCTATTCCGGCTCCAAACCGGGAACCTCAGATCATAACAAACCAATAAATTTATTTTCCAG
>JANNYY010000006.1:0-10504 GCA_031410355.1 Chitinophagaceae bacterium
TTCCAGTTCAATTGCCATTTGGTAAGCACATGTTTTTCCAAAGCATGATGCGCTTTTAAAATTACCATGGGTGCCGCGGCTTCAAAACCCACACGGCCTTTAATACCGATGATGGTATCGCCAACATGTATATCTCTGCCAATGCCGTAAGGCCCGGCAACAGATTGTAAATGTTGAATAGCTTCTGTTGGATGACTAAAGGTATTTCCATCAATCCCAATCAACTCGCCTTTTACAAATTCCAACTCAACAGATTTTGGTTCAGTCTCTGTAACCTGTGTGGGCCAAGCCTCTTCCGGCAACATACTTTTGCTGTTTAGTGTTTCTTTGCCGCCAACACTGGTACCCCACAAGCCTTTATTTATAGAGTACATTGATTTTTCAAAATTCATCTCAACGCCTTTGCTTTTTAAATAAGCAATCTCATCTTCACGGCTTAATTTTAAATCCCTGATGGGGGTACAAATTTCTACACCCGGAATCATGATGTTAAAGATCATATCAAACCTTACCTGGTCGTTACCTGCGCCGGTACTGCCATGTGCAACTATATCTGCATGTAAATGCTGTACATGCTCCGCTATAAAAACTGCCTGGCTTAATCTTTCGGCGCTAACACTTAATGGATAGGTATTATTTTTTAATACATTTCCAAACACCAGGTACTTAATTATTTTATCGTAATAACTTTTAACAGCATTAACCGCGGTATGCGATTTTACACCAAGTTTGTAGGCATGCGCTTCGATCTTTTTTAATTCTTCTTCAGTAAAGCCGCCTGTATTTACAATTACAGAATGTACTTCATAACCTTTTTCTTCTGTAAGGTATTTTACACAGTATGTAGTATCCAATCCGCCACTGAATCCTAAAACTACCTTCTTGCTCATTTAAAATGATTTTAAAAATTAAAAAAATAACGCAGCAATGATTTTGAGGCACTGCCACCTTCTTTCTTTTGCAGAAACTTAAGCATGGCACTTTGTTTTATATGCATGAAACGTTCATATAATTTTGAATGCTTTTTAAATTCCTGTTTTGTTTCTTCGGGGGTGTAATGATCGGCGGGATCAAACAACATAGCAGTACACATGCAGTTCTTCCGTTCCTTACTCATCAGTATATCGTAATTAACACAGCTTTTACAGCCAGCCCAAAACTGTTCATCATTTGTGAGCTCCGAATAAGTTACCGGCTCATATCCCAGGTCAGAGTTAATTTTCATCACGGCAAGCCCGGTTGTTAATCCAAATATTTTTGAATCGGGATATTTTTCCCTGCTGAGTTCAAAAATTCTTTTTTTAATAGCTTTGGCGACACCGGTTTTGCGGAACAGTGGAGAAACGATGAGGCCGCTGTTGGCAACAAACTTGTTATGCTCCCAAACTTCTATATAGCAAAAGCCAACCCATTCACCGGCTGTTGTAACTGCAATAACTGCTTTGCCTTCATTTATTTTTTGCTCAACATATTCAGGCGAACGTTTTGCAATCCCGGTACCACGGGCTTTTGCCGAGGAAGCCATTTCATCGGTGATGACGGTAGCGTAATGACTGTCGGCTGCAGTTGCAACCCTTATTATTATATTACTGTTTTCCAATTGTAGTAAATTGAAAGAGATGATTAAAGAATGTTACGGAAAATTTGCGGAGATTTTTTTTCACTGACAGGGGCAGGTTTTAGCTACTCGTCCTATCAGCATCCACGTCGGGATCTGGGTATAAATACAAACGGGTTCTCCATATTAAACATAATACCCCCAAAGGGAGAATTTAAGTTTACGATATGTAATTGTGTCCTGTTCAATTTATTTAGATGTGTTTAACAAAGCAAAAGTATATTATTTTGAAAACAATGCGCAAAAAAATTATGTTAAGCTTGTATTAACGCAAAGTTGTCTCAATTCACAAACTTCTCCAGTTCCTCAGCAATCTTCCTGTCGTTACTTAAACGGGGCACTTTGTTTTGTCCGCCAAGTTTGCCAATACTTTTCATGTAATTTATAAACCCGTTCTTTTTAACCTGCGAAATTTTCAGTTGCTGTAATATTTTCCCTCCAACAAGATCATCGTAATACACATTTTTTTTACGGAGATTATCATCAATTTTTTTTGAAAATGTTTTAATGTCGGCAGGAGTATTTTCAAATTCAATGAACCACTCGTGATAACTTTTACCAGCGTCAGTTGAAATTTTTGGCGCCACCGTAAATTCAGTGATCGGAATATTTTCTTCAGCCGCAGCCTGCAATAATGCAGCTTCCACTTCTTCACTAATTACATGCTCCCCAAAGGCAGATATAAAATGTTTGGTACGCCCGGTAACAACAATGCGGTAAGGATCGGTAGAAACAAATTTTATAGTATCCCCAATATTATATCCCCACAAACCAGCATTGCTGTTGATGATCAATGCATAATTTTCTCCGGCTTTTACATCCTTTAATGTTAAACGGGTTGGATTTTCATTAAATATTTCGCCGGCGGGTAC
Organism: Chitinophagaceae bacterium; assembly: GCA_031410355.1. GTDB lineage: Bacteria > Bacteroidota > Bacteroidia > Chitinophagales > Chitinophagaceae > Ferruginibacter. The sequence continues at coordinate 2,491 of JANNYY010000006.1, forward strand.
AAACTCAAAAAATATCCCGCTGTCGGTATTCAATAATAATCCTTCTTCATGCTGCGAATCCTGGAAGGCAAAAAAACCTTCGCTTGCCGGAAACAATTCTATACAATCTATTTTTCTTCCAATACTTTCAAAAAGCTTGGCTTTATAAGGTTCAAAATTAACTCCTCCCTGTACCATCACATTAAAATTGGGAAACAGTTCTCCTACTCTTTTACCGCTTTTTTCGGTCAGCCTGTCAAAGTACATTTGCATCCACGGAGGAATACCGCTGATCAGTGTCATATCCTGGTTGATGGTTTCTTCAACGATCTTATCTAATTTTTCTTCCCATTCTTCAATACAATTTGTTGTAAAAGATGGTAGTTGATTTGATCTTAAATATTTTGGAATATGGTGATTTACAATACCACTCAATCTTCCGGTTGGTATGCCTCCCACCCTTTCCAATACCGGTGAACCACTAAGAAAGATCATTTTTCCATCAGAAAATTTTGAATTTCCCGTTTCTGCCATATAACACAATAATGCGTTACGGGCTGTATTAATGTGATTTGGAATAGAGTCTTTGGTTATGGGAATATATTTTACGCCACTTGTGGTACCGCTTGTTTTAGAAAAATAAATAGGCTGGCCTCTCCATAAAACATTGTGTGTACCCTGTTTAATTTTTTCGATGTAAGGTTTAAAAGCTTCATAATCTCTCAGCGGTACAAGCTTTTTAAAATCTTCGTAGGTTTTTATAGCAGCAAAATCATGATCTTTTCCAAAAACTGTTTTTGCACCAACTTTTATAAGGTGATTAAAAGTTGCCTGCTGATCTGCTTCAGCAGTTTCCATCCCTTTTTTAATTTGCTTGTATATATAACCGGCAAATGGCTTTGCCAATATGGATTTTATCTTCATTTACAATTTATTCAATTGTTATATTCAATCGTTAAGCAACAAATTTAAGTTGTTTTATGTTTGATACAGGTAAAGATTTATAAACAGGGCTTATTTACAATCACATGTCCATTCAGTTCCCAGGTCTATTACAGTTACCACCACCAATCCATCATCTTTTGGCGCAAATACAATCCGTACATGCTGCTTATCATGCGTATATCCTTCTACCGGGTAAGTTTTGCCTCTTTTATCCGATTGTATCCTCTCGTAATTGATGGTACCATTTTTTAAAATCTCCCTCACTTCCGATTCGTCAATTTTGCGGCAATCCATCCTGCATCTGGCATGTTTGCTGAAAATGAGTTTATCTGTATTGCGGTTAAAGCCAGCAGCCTCATCAGTTTGCTCATCTGCCGGTAAAACTGCAGGAACTGTAATTCTGTTCTCCGTTTGTTCACTCTTGGGCTTTGGGGGTGCTGAACCACGCTGATTTTTTTTAATATAAAACAACATTAATGCCGCAGCAATAAGCAGAGCAAATGGCAGGTATTTTTTTAACATGTTGCAAGTTACACAATGACAGAACACTGATTACATAAGATTGCATTCAGATTTACAGATAAATCAGTGCTAATCTGTTTAATCCGTCTTATCGGTGTTCCATCGGCCCAATTTCATTAATTTTGCACCCAATGAACAAAACAGTAGCATTACATACACTTGGCTGTAAACTTAATTTCTCCGAAACATCTTCTATTGGGAGGTTACTCGAGAATGATGGCTTTGAAAAAAGAAATTTTGACGAAGTAGCTGATGTATATGTGATAAATACCTGTTCGGTAACTGACAATGCAGATAAAGAATGCAGGATGCTGGTACGCCGTATTCAGCGCAAGGCACCCGAAGCGCTGGTGGTAATAACCGGCTGTTATGCACAATTAAAACCGAAAGAAATTGCAGCAATACCCGGTGTTGATTTGGTTTTGGGTGCGGCAGAAAAATTCAACATCACACAACATTTAAAAGAAATAACAAAGGGCGACAGTGCAAAAATATGCAGTTGCGATATTGAAGATGTAAATGAATTTACTGCAACGCATTCTATAAATGACCGGACGAGAGTATTTTTAAAAGTGCAGGATGGGTGTGATTACAGTTGCTCATTTTGTACCATTCCTATGGCAAGGGGCAAAAGCAGGAGCGACAATATTAATAATGTAATGGCGAATGTTGAAGCCATTGCAGCACAGGGAGCTAAGGAAATTGTACTTACGGGAATAAATTTGGGGGATTTTAAGCCCCCTCTATCTCCCCCCAGGGGGGAGGAAATCCCGGAAATTGATTTGAAGATTAAAGCGGATAATAAAGAGAATTTCTATTCGCTTATAAAGGAGTTAGATAAAGTTGAAGGCATAGAGCGTTTCAGAATTTCTTCCATCGAACCTAATTTATTGACAAACGAGATCATCGAATTTGTAAGCAACAGCAAAAAATTTATGCCGCATTTTCATATTCCTTTACAAAGCGGCAGTGATAAAATACTTGGACTGATGAGGCGGCGTTATAAAAGAGAACTGTATGCCGAAAGAGTTGGTTTAATAAAAACCATGATGCCCCATTGCTGCGTAGGTGTTGATGTGATAGTTGGCTTTCCCGGCGAAACAACAGAAGATTTTAAGGAAACATTTGAATTTTTGCATCAACTCGATATATCTTACCTGCATGTTTTTACTTATTCTGAAAGAACAAATACACTGGCTGCAGATATGAAACCAGTAGTTCCTCTTAACATAAGACATAACAGGAATAAAGCCTTAAGAAACCTTAGTTATCAAAAAATGCAATTCTTCAGCAATGCTCATATTGGTGAAACAAGAAAGGTTTTGTTTGAATCAAAAAACAAAAACGGTATGATGGAAGGCTATACCGATAATTATATAAAAATAACAGCCCCTTACAACCAGGCATGGGAAAACAATATTATAGAATGGAAAATATAAACGGGCCGCAACTAAACAAATACCAGGTTACGGTGCATTTTTATATGGATGATGCCTTTATGACCTTTGTGCCGCCGCACCGGGTTTACATCAACAGTTTAATTGTAAAAAACATTCTGGATTATTATACGGTAAGTATGGAAAGCCAGAAAAGCTGGATGGTATTTAATGCTGCAAGTAAAATTGAAGTAGAAGAATATCTCAGCAAATCGCCTTTGTATAAATACTGGACCATTGAGATTGATGAATTATTTGTGTATGATGGGCAGAGTTACCGGTTGCCTGCATTGCAATTGAATTAATAAGGTCATTTAGTGGCGGAGAGTTCCTTCCAATTAATGCCTTTTCACTTTTTACGAATGATAAAAATAAAGAAGAGTTCCAATTTTCAATTGCCAATCTCCCGTATTCCCGGTAAACCTTTTATGATTGGAAATGTTTTTTTGTATTCTTTCAGTGAGAGCTTCTCCCGTAAAACCCATGTAATACTTGTTTTTTAAAGATGAGTATAATATGTAAACAGAATTTCAGGAAGCTGAAAGTGGCTGAATAATTCTATAAAAATAAAAAATAAAAAAGGTTTCAATAAATTGAAACCCTTTACTTTGTGGGAGCACACGGGTTCGAACCGCGGACCCTCTGCTTGTAAGGCAGATGCTCTAAACCAACTGAGCTATGCTCCCTTTTATTTTCGGACGGCAAAGATAAGGGTTAAATGTTTTCTGCAAAATTTTTTCAACTATTTCTCAAATTAATCATTCTACTGTTCGCAAAACTTATTCATATAGCAACCTCATCTTTCACTCATTTAATTTAAATATTCTGCTCAACAATGGTATTATTAATCGCCAACTTTAATTTCTCTGCTACTTCGGTTTGGTCAGCATAATATGGCCATCGTTCTACGGTTTCTTTAATTGCATTGATGATATCGTTCCCTTTTTTAAGGCTTATCTGGCTGGCAACATGCAACAGGTCATCATGGGTTATATTTTGCCGTTTACCATTTACACTCAGGCACTGTTGGCTTACCCACCTGTGTGCCGGATCATAAGCATGGCATATATCATAAGCCGGGGAAAGTTTCCACACGCCGTTTTTTTCCATGATAAAGGCAAAATTTTTAGTGTGGTCATCACAATTACGGGCCAGTACATTAAACACCATGCGCCTGAATAATTGCTCTGCCTGCGGAAACGGAAGGCCCAGTAAACGCATGGTTTCAAACAACTGTTCGTAACTATAATAATTTACCTCATTAAAATCGTAATGCTGCATGGCGCAAAAACTTTGCATATGCAGTTTGTCTTTTCCATTTGGCCGGTCAAAGCGGCGGGTCATAAAATGAGCCCGGTCATGCTCTGTCAGTAACCGGCTTTCCATCATCTCAATACCACAATCTTTGGCCATTAAATAATAAGCCATTTCCACCCGGCCATACCCGTGCGTGGCTCCAAACTGGCTGTCTTTTACACCATCAAATTTTATCAGCCAATGCTCAAAACCTTTTGGGGCAATAGTTTGGCCGCTTAGCACTTCGTTTGTTTCTGCATTGTAGGCAATTACTGCCTTGGCCCTGGCACCACCGGCACTGGTTCCAATCTTTAATATATCCAGCAGGGCTTTATTTTCTTCATCCGTTAAGCCGGTTTTAAAATTTTGCCTGCCCGATAATATTTCTTCCGCAATTTTTACCAGGCTGCTGATCTCTACTTTGGTTGACGTATTTGTTCCGGCAGGAGTTACCGGTTCAAATTCCAACGCCCCCATGGCTCTTTTGCCTATAAAGCAAAGTATTTCCACTGGATTAAGACTATCGGATGCACGGCCATTTTTTGCCAGCCAGGCGTTCATCAGGGCGTTGCCGTATTTATCTGGTAAAATATCTGCTAACAGGCCTGGTAAACCTTTAAATGTACTGTTTCGGGCAAGTTCGGGAAATGAAAATATAGTATTACCAGCATTATTTATGGGCATTTTAAGTGGCGCAATATCCCATTTGTTTTGCAAGAATAAGGGCTCAAATTCAAATGAGCCTATGCCTGTACCGGCATTCCAGGCAATGGCACCTACCCTTTTGCCCCAGATATTTATAAATGCTTCCGTCATTACCAGTCAGATTGTGGTTTAGCATTTTCGCCTGTCGTTCCAATTGCCCGTTGCCTTTTTTTAATGCTTAATTTTGCGAGTTGCAAAGGGCTCAATTGCTGGCTTACTTCAAAAAAACTAAATATTTGTAACTGCTCAATGGCCCGCATAATTTGAACAAAACTCTGCATATTGCCGCCTGCACCCTTCTCAATTTGAACCAGTGTAGTGCGGTTAATACCCGCTGCATTAGCTATTTGCTGCTGCGTTTTATTTTTACTTAATCGGGATTCTTTTATAAAGCTGCCGATAAGCACCAATAAGGCTTTATCGGTCATTGACACAATATTATTGTTGGCTTTTTCCATCATTATATTCTTTTACTGCTCTAATGTACGATTTATTCAACAATTATAATAATTTATTTTGTTGATATTTTACAATATTATGTACATTTATCGGTTTCAATGTTGTCTTTTTACAACAAAATATGGGTTTTACAAATAAAAGAGATCGTTCACAGGCCAGTTGACATTTTTGACCCGATATTTTGAGCAGCACTACCCTTTCCACAGAAGAATCTATTTCCAAATTAGCGCTCCAGATAACAGATCAATAAAGAGGTTATGCTGTTACAAAGAGTTTCTGAAGAGTTTAGCGGGGTAATTTAAATGCAACCGATTTTATCTGCGGTTAAATTTTTCACCTACTTTTGTATTTATCATGGCATTAAATATAAATACCAAATTTCAGGAAGATACAGATACGCTTACTGTAACTGATTCTTATTGCAGCCTCATTGTTTGGAATGATGACTTTAATACATTTGAATGGGTAATTGAAACCTTAATTGACATTTGTGGCCATTCAACCGAACAGGCTGAACAATGCGCCATCATTATTGATTCAAAAGGTAAATACGCCGTTAAAGAAGGCAGCTACGAAATTTTAAAACCCCAGTGCGATGCCATTACCGAAAGAGGCATCAACGCAACTGTTGATGTGATCGCTAATTAATTCCCATGTTTCTTCTGAATAAAGAATTATTTTTTCCGCCCTTAACAATGGCTGATGAAGATGGCTTATTGGCTATCGGTGGAGATTTAAGCACCGAACGCCTGTTACTTGCCTACAGCAGCGGTATATTTCCCTGGTATAATGAAGATGAACCTATTTGCTGGTGGAGCCCTGATCCACGTTTTGTTTTATATCCGGATGAATTAAAAATAAGCAACAGTATGAAGACAGTTTTGCAGAATGGCAAATTCAGGTTTACTATAAACCGGGCTTTTACACCCGTAATTCAAAACTGTAAAACTATTTCCAGGAAAGGACAGGATGGAACATGGATCTCTCCACCTATGCAAAAAGCCTATACCATTTTACATGAACTGGGCTATGCCCACAGCGCCGAAACCTGGCTGGATGGTAAGCTGGTTGGTGGCTTATATGGTATCCGGCTGGGTAAAATATTTTTTGGAGAAAGTATGTTCAGCCTACAAAACAATGCCAGCAAATTTGCTTTTATCAATTACGTGCAGCAGCTTAAAAAAGAAAATGTGCAATTGATAGACTGCCAGTTGCACACCAATCATTTGGAGAGTTTGGGAGCTGCAATGATACCCAGGGAATTATTTGTCCGTATTCTTGCTGCAAATACCGGGAAATAAATTCCTTATTTTTGTCTATATTTTAAAAAACCCGAACTATGCTATTTGAACATACAGAAGAACAGTTAATGATAAAGCAGGCTGCAAAAGATTTTGCTGTAAATGAATGCCTGCCCGGTGTTATTGAAAGAGATGAATTACAGAAATTCCCAAAAGAACAGATTGAAAAATTAGCCGGCCTGGGTTTTATGGGCATGATGGTAAAGCCTGAATATGGTGGCAGTGGCCTGGATACTGTGAGTTATGTTTTAGCTATGGAGGAGATCAGTAAAATTGATGCCAGCGTAAGTGTTTGTGTAAGCGTAAACAACAGCTTAGTTTGTTATGGCCTGCAGGAATATGCTACCGAAGAACAGAAACAAAAATATTTAACTCCACTTGCCCAGGGCAAAAAAGATGGCGAATTATACATCGGCGCTTTTTTGTTGAGTGAGCCCGAAGCCGGCAGCGACGCCACATCTCAGCGCACTACAGCCGAAGATAAAGGCGATCATTATTTATTGAATGGTACCAAGAACTGGATAACCAACGGTAACAGCGCCAGTGTTTATTTAGTAATTGCACAAACTGATGTAAGCAAAGGAAGCCGGGGTATTAACGCTTTTATTGTTGAGAAAAACTGGCCCGGTGTTGAAGTGGGCGCCAAAGAAAATAAATTAGGCATCAGGGGAAGTGATACCCACAGTATTTTATTTACTGATGTAAAAGTGCCCAAAGAAAACAGGATCGGCGAAGATGGCTTTGGTTTTAAGTTTGCCATGAAAACATTAGCCGGTGGCAGAATTGGAATTGCATCGCAGGCATTGGGTATTGCAGCCGGGGCTTACGAATTATCGCTGGCATACAGTAAGCAACGTAAAGCATTTGGTACCGAGATAAAGAACCACCAGATCATCCAGTTTAAACTGGCAGATATGGCTACAAGAATTGAAGCGGCAAGGCTGCTGTGTTTAAAGGCAGCATGGGAAAAAGACCAGGGAATAGATTATACCTTAAGCAGTAGTATGGCTAAAGTTTTTGCCAGTGAAACCGCCATGTGGACTGCCACTGAAGCTGTACAAATACACGGTGGTTATGGTTTTGTAAAAGAATACCACGTGGAGCGGATGATGAGGGATGCAAAGATCACGCAGATTTATGAGGGTACGAGTGAAGTGCAGCGGATTGTGATCAGCAGGACGATATTGAAATAGAAAAACACAAACCCATACCCCCTCCGCCCCCTGAAGGGGGAACTTAACAAAGCGAAGATGTAAAGGTTAATCCCGAGCAAAGTTGAAGGATGGTTGTGTTAACTTAGCCTCTTTGCATAAAAAATATGAGCATCAACGCAAAAAAATACCAGGAAATTATAAATGAACTAAATGGTGA
>JANNYY010000007.1:0-13963 GCA_031410355.1 Chitinophagaceae bacterium
AGCATCACCATCCATATTGTGGCGGGCAACCCATTGCACACCTGCCGACGGGCGGAAGATGACATTGAAAAATGTTTTACCGCCAACATCATAACCGTCAACCCATATTGGATAATAGCCGCAGGGCCATGCTTTGTCAAACTCCTGCTGGTACTGGCTTTCGGGCACTCCAAACTTTGCCACCTCACCCCAGTTTGTTGGGTAAGCACAGTATGGATGTGTTTGGGAAGGAAATACAAAACAGGCTTTACTTTTTAAACCGGGTATGCCCTGTATGTTAAGCTTGCTCCAGTTTACATTTGATTTTGGTTTTGGATAATCTGCCTGTCCGATAGCCCATCCATTATTAAATAAAAGCGGGCGGAATGCACCGGCTTCGGGATCGGAGTTCTTGTATGTTTTTACATGGATATGTGTATGCGGCCCGCTTGAATTGCCGGAGTTACCTGCTTTGCCCAGCAGGTCGCCTTTTTTTACAACGGCACCAACTGTTTTAAATTTACTGGTGAGCGAACCGTTTTGTAAATGTGCATACAGGGCAACTACATTGCCGTGGCGTATATAAAAGTGATTGCCCGAGCCGCCATAATCGAACGAGCCCCACAATTCATCTTTTTGTTTTTTCATACCGGCATCTGAGCCGTCGGGTTTCCAGTTATTGGGAATATTACTTTCAAAATGCATTACGGTACCATCGGCCATAGCATACACGGGTTTACCCCAAATGCGGGAGTTCTCATTTTTTGATGTGTCTTTACCCGGCAGCAGATCACGCCAGGCATCACTTTCATAGGCCTTCACCCCCAGGTCGTATGCAAATACCTGGTCGCCGCCGCCGTGCATAGAATAACCGGTTACATATTCATCGGTTGCAAAATCGGCAGACTTAAACGGAAGCGAAAGTGCCTGGTTATAGGGTTTAAGATTTTTTGTAACCGAAACAGGGGCGGCTGCAAAGTTTTTAAAATAAAAACTGAGGGTTACTTTATCAGGTAAGGGGGTATCTAAAAAAACAACATCGCCATTTTCATGATAAGGGCGGCTGTTTTGCCAGGTCCATCCAAAGCCGGGGTCAATGATCAACTGATCGGCCGGAAGAAAAACTTCTTTCTTTATGGTTTGATTTCCCTTTTTATATTCCATAACCACCTTGTCCAGGTCAACTGTTTTGCTTCCGTGGTTCCATACAATGGCTGCTACCGACAATTGAGCCAATGGCGGCTCCAGGCTTGTAAAACCGGGAGTAGGATGATACAGAATAAAATCACCATCGGATGGTTCGATGGTAAAGGAAACATTTAACCCGGTATCTCCGCCCCTGGTGGCAGGTGCCGGTTTTTTTACTTTTTTTGGATCGAGGCTGAATGGTTTGTTTACTGTAAAATCGTAGTGCCTAATCGCTGGCATACTCTCCGGCAATCTTTTTGCAGTTGATTTTTTAGCGGTAACGGCTTTTTTAGTAACGGCTTTTTTGGCAGCAGCTTTTTTAGCCAAAACGGGTTTGGTGTTACCGGTTTTTTTGCCGGCAAATTTAACGGGGGTTTTCTTTTTAACCGGGGCATTTTTTTTAACCGCAGTTTTTTTTACTGCTGCTTTTTTGTTTGGTACTGTTTTCTTAACAGCGCTTTTCTTAACAGCCGCTTTTTTTGGGGGTGCTTTTTTTGTAGCCATTGTACTGGTAATTTAATGTGATTAATAAATAATTAAAAATAAAAAAGTACTTGGGTGGCCAGGTAGAAAGCGTTTGTATTTCGAAGGATCTGAAAGTTATGCTGAAGAATCGTTGAAGGATATAAATATAATAATCTTTTTTAAAAAAGAAGTTAATTAATATTTTTTTGAGGTGAACAGGAAGTTGTAATTAGAAATTGGCTAAGGGGACGTACTTCGGCAGGCTCAGCAAAGAAAAGGGCTAAACCTAATTGAGCTCTTCTCTTTTCCCTCTTTTCCTCCTTTGTCCTCTTTGCCAAAAAATAAAATACGGTAACATTTGATCATTTAAAAACCCGTAATCCTGGCTTTCATTTCAGCAATTGCTGTATGCAGGCGTTTAGTTTTTCCGTGCTGCCTTCGCGGCAATCAATATAACTGTAAATACCCATAATGGGCGGCATTTCTGTTTCTTTATAGCCATACAGGTAAACAGTTTGTATGATGCTTTTTTTCCGGTTATATTCCATTAGCTTGGCACATTGAAATTCATCCCAGCAAACCGGTGAATTATCATAATCGGGCGAAAGAAAGACCAGCACTTTATCGGCCTGCTGAATAGCTGCAGATATTTGCTGTATCCATAAACCGCCCGGCGGTATGCTGTCCTTATCATAAAAAACAGCAAGTGAATTATTTTTGTTTTTTAGTTCATCAACAAAGTGCTGTACCTCTTTTGTATGAACATGTGCATAGCTTAAAAAATAATCGTAGCCTTTTTTTACATCAACGCTGGCTGGTTTTACTTCTGGTGGATTTACCGGCGCTGGATTTACTGACGGTGGATTTATTGTTTCTTTTTTGCGAAACGTGTTTTTTATCTTGTTAAAGAAAGAAACAACTGCAGGTATTATGGCCGGTTGAGGGTGGATGCCACGGGTGGGCGTGTTTTGTTGTCTGTCAGCCTTTGCAACCTCCAGGCCTTTTTTAAATATATCAAATATGGTAAGTATCTCTTTTGCCTGTTCGGCACGGTACACAACTAGTTTTATACATTTTATTGGCAAACCATTTTTTAACCAAAAGCAGGCAGCCAGTAATAAGGCAGGTAATATTTTTTGCATGGGTATTTTTTGATAACCTGTTGCAATAATGGGCATGGCCAGCTCATTTTTATCTTCATCAAAAGCAAAAGTATTGATGCAGCGGAAAATATCTCCTACCACTTCCTCCGGTTCTTTTATTTTATCACCGGGCTCAAAACACAATATTCGTTTGAAATTAAATTTTTGCTGGTCATCCATGGAGAGTGGTTTACTCAGCCAGCAATTTAACTGGGTACGCAGGTCAGTTTCTTTATCCTGTGCCAGGGATTGAACACTTAGCCCTTTATCCTCGAGGGCTTTAATAAGGCTTCCTGGCAAAGCTTTGTAATCTCCGGGAAAGGCAGACATTACCAGGATATCTGTTGCATGTTCGGCAGGGATGGCGCTTAGGTCGCCCTGCAATAATTGTATGGCAGTGCCGCCTTGTGAACGATTGATGTTAATTTGGGAGAGCAGTTGCATACAAAAAATTTAGTAACAGGTAAAATTTGTTTAGGTTTTCATAAAACATTTCAGCTACAAGATAAAAATAAAAAGGCGTCTGCAATCTAAAAACTTACGCGGTTTGAACAACATAGAACATAGTAAACAATAGAACCAAACATAGGGAAGTTATGTGTTTTCCTATGTTTCTATCTGTTTATGTGGTTAACAATGGGAGAAAAACAATACTTAAAAAATGAAATTGAGGCACTACTCTTTGATTTTGCAAAGAGGTTTGTGATAAACAGGAAAATTTACAGAGTTAGCAATGAAACATAACCCGTTTGCCTTTGTATGCAATTCATTTGCTTTTTCTGTCATTGCAATTTCAGCCACAGTTACAACCGGTTTTAAAGTAACTTCTGTAAAGTGGCCACCACCATCGGGAGTTTCAAGCATAATGCCTGTTGCATTATCAACATAGTCGGTTACAATAACTCCTGCCTCTGCACACAAATGCAAATACCACAGCATGTGGCAGGAGGAAAGTGACGCAAGGAAAAGCTCTTCGGGATTGTATTTGGTTTTGTCGCCACGAAAAGCCGGGTCGGAAGAGGCGGATATTGGGGGTTTGTTGCCGGCAATAATGGTATGGCTCCTCTCAAAACTCCCGTAATTTGAAGTTCCCGTTCCGGTATTGCCCGTCCATTTTACAGTAAGGTTGTAATGATGTTGTCCGTTCATCTAATCTCATTTTAAAATTTACTTTACCAATATGTTTTCATCCAATCTTCCGAAACCTGCTTGCCTTTTTCGTAATCATCAACAACCACAATCAACTGGTTTGCGTGGTCGCTGTACTGGGTTAAAATATTGATGTTGGCATTGGCCAGTTTGCGGCAAAACATACCTAATTGCCCCGGAATATCCTGGCGGAGTTTTTGAATGATTACATCGCTGATCTTTAAGACTTTTATCTGCACCTGTTCCAACACTTCCCGGGCACGTTCGGGTTCCTCCACCAAAAAATGTGCAATTGATATGCCGCCATAATTAAATACCGCCCCGCCTTCCAGGCTTATCTTATGTTTCCCCAGGGTTTCGCCCATAAGGGCCAGTGCGCCGGGTTTGTTTTCTAATAAAATTTCTATGTCTTTCAAATTATTTTTATGTTGATTATGCTGATTAAAGGAACAACAATTATTTATGATTACAAAGACACAGTTAAGATTGCAGAACTGGGATTAATGTGTTGAGCACTTTGATAGAAGGATGTATAAGTTGAAATGAACTTTATTAAAGGCTGGCAACACATTTCAATGTAGCTTTACGCACAATCAAATCTGGCATTTAAATTGATTCATAATGTACGTTCAGTTCAATTAAATGAGTACCCTGATGAAATTTTTGCCGAATACTTAAAACAAAATAAACTCATGAAAAAAATCATACTATTCCTTTTACTTGCCATCAGCATTGGCGGAAATGCACAAAAAATAACCGGGTGTGGCTTTAAAGTACCGCCACGTTCCCTGCTCAAATCAAATTTTAGTTCTGTTTATGAAGCCAGGGATATTTTAAATAACATGCTTACCACTATCAATTGGAAAGAAAATTTTAATGTTCGTGAAGAAAACGGCATGCGCAATGCTTATGCCACCATCATTAATAATGCACGCTATATAATTTACGATAATGATTTTTTGGAAGATATAGATGCCTATGCAGCTACCAAATGGGCTTCTATTAGTATACTGGCACATGAAATGGGCCATCATTATTATAACCATGTAGTAAGCCGCACAGGAAGCACGCCGCCAAAAGAAATTGAAGCAGATGCTTTTTCAGGATATGTAATGGAAAAACTTGGTGCAGACCTGAATGCTTCTGTTGCTGCCATTAGTGCTATTGCCAGTGATTATGCAAGTGCCACACATCCTGCTAAGAGAGACAGGGTTGCTGCAATAAACCGTGGATGGAACAATGCAAAGGCTGAATTACCCGCTAATACAGGAGGCAGCGCTGTTGGAAATACTGGTGGTAATACTGGTGGTAATACTGGTGGTAATACAGGTGGTAATACAGGTGGTAATACCGGTGGCAATACCGGCAACACAACACCGGCTGACGACCCAAGCTGGATAAGCCTTACTGTACAAAGTAATAAAACGGAAACAATGATGCTTAGTGATGATGGAAAAAAATACCAGGCTGCAGAAATAAAAGCGGGGGAGCCTTTTGTTTTTAAGTTTGAAATTTATCAATATGGTTGGCTGAAACTGCCTTACTACAATGGTTTTAGAACTTATAAATTAATGCATGGAAAAGATTACAGCGTACTCTGGAACCGCCGCACAAAAAACTGGACGGTGGTGGAAGTGCCTGATTAATGGTGATTTATATTGGCTGATTTATTTGTGCCGGCGGGAAAGTCGGCATATTTTTTATTTAAAATAACGATTCCAAATTTCACAGGCAATTATTATCCCCCCATTAACCTCTGTTTTTGCGCTGTAAATTCTTCCTGGGTAAGAGCTCCCTTCTGCATCAGTTCAAAAAGTTTGTGCAGTTCATCAGCAATCATTTGTTGCGATGTATGTGCAGCGGGGTTTGTACGGGCAATCGCCTCGGCTAATTGGTTTGCCTGGTTGGTAATCTGCATTTTTTTATATTCTTCCTGTGCATGGGTGATGGTATCTTTTAAAAGTTTAGGATGATGAATGAGCTGGTATTTTGTTTCGCCCAGTTCGGCAGCGGTTTGTATATCTACATTGCCAAAACCAAACAGGCGGCCCCAGATGGTTTGATCGTATTCTACATTATTTATTTTATCCAACGGGCTTTCTTTGGAGTAGCGTGTAAAAAAACCGGTTTCATCTACCACCCTTAAATTGGTAACGCACCAGAGATTGTGCCGCCAGCTAACATATTCCAGTAAAGGGTAAAGAGCCGACACTAAAATAATTATATAAGCCGTAGTGTTGTTCAACCACCAAATTAAAAGCACGGTTAATAATAGCCAGGCAAAAAAAGGCAATACTAATCTTAACCAGTGCTGCCGGGTAATGAGTAATATCTTTTCGTCTTTTTTTTGTACTGTTTTCATTTTAATGTGTTTCATAAATGTACTGTAAAGTACAAAAAGCAGGGCATATTTATAAGGTAAAGTAAATAGCCGGGAGCCGGTAACATGTTTAATTATTCTAATTCCGTCTTCCCGTCTTCCCGGCAAAAATAAGTGGAGGCAAAGCCTACCATATCCTCACCCTCAAGCTATCTGCCCTGTACATTTTATCGCCGGGCTTAATATTAAAGGTTGTATAAAATTCATCTACATCAACAAAAGGCCCGTTAACCCTGTACTTGCCGGGGCTATGTACATCGGTTAATAAACGGCTTCTTAATTGCTCTTCACGCTGATGGCCTAACCAACCAAGGGCATAGCCCATAAAGTAACGCTGCATTGGCGTTAAATTGCTGATGTTTTTATTTTCTTTAAACTGGTTTGTTTTTTTAAAGGCTTCAATGCCCAGTAAAATACCGCCAAGGTCTGCAATATTTTCGCCCAGCGATGCTTTACCATTAATGTGGTATCCTTTTACGGGTTCGTATTCGTTAAATTGTTTTACCATCACTTCGGCTCTTTTATTAAATGCTTCTTCATCGGTTTTTGCCCACCAGCTTTTTAAATTTCCTTTTTCATCAAACTGGCGGCCTTCATCATCAAAGCCATGGGTAATTTCGTGGCCAATGGTACTGGCGCCGCCATAACCATATACCACGGCGTCATCCAGTTCTTCATCACGGTAACCGGGCACAGTAAAAATGCCTGCAGGCAAAACTATTTCGTTATTGCTGGGGTTGTAATATGCATTGTAGGTTTGAGGATACATATCCCATTCATCCCTGTCAACGGGTTTGCCCAGTTTACTATAATTGTAATTGTGCCACCACAACCTGGAGTTCATGTAATTTTTTGCAAAACTTTCTTTGCCAATTTCCATGCTGCCAAAATCTTTCCATTTATCAGGATAGCCCACTTTGCTTTTTACAGCAGCTAATTTTATGTACGCTTTTTGTTTGGTGCTGTCACTCATCCAGTCAAGTTTTGCAATCCGGTCTTTCAGTGCCAGCCTTATATCTTCCACCATGTTGGTGTAGCGCTGTTTTGCAGTTTCGTTAAAGAATTCCTTTACGTACAATTGTCCCAGCATTTCACCCATCGCATCTTCCTCCATTTGTATGGCACGTTTCCATCTTGGTTTTCTTTCTTTGGCGCCACTGAAAAGTTTGCCATAATTAAATGCAGCGATTCCATAAGCATCGGGCAGCACCGGGGCCATATCGTTTATCAAATTAAATTTTACATATTGCTTCCAATCGCTGATGGGCGTTTTGATCAATGCATCATTTAAAGCAGTAAAAAATTCAGGCTGACCTACAATTACTGAATCAACTTTTTGTACGCCGGTATTATTTAAATAAGATACCCAGTCTATATTGCCAGCCATCTTACCCAGGTCTGTAATGGCCATTTTATTATAATTTTTATAAGGGTCACGCAGGTCTTCAATTTTACGGGATGCAGTGGCGAGTTTGGTTTCCAGGGCCAGTATATTCTTAGCGGATGTTGCAGCAACGGTAGCATCTTCACCTGCCATGGTCAGTAGCCGGGTAATGTACTTTACATATTCATTACGTATGTTAATGGTTGCTGAATCTGGTTTAAAATAATATTCCCGTTCAGGCAAACCTAAACCGCCCTGCGTAAGGTTGTACGCCATTACATCACTTTTCTTTGCATCCTGGTAAACATAATCACTAAACAACGTATTAGAACCTGTCTTTTTTAATTCAGAAACTGTATTCAGCAATGATTTTACATCGGTTATTGCATTTACTTTATCCAGCAAAGGCTGAATCGGTTTTAAACCATCTGCTTCAATTTTTGCGCTGTCCATGGCCATGGTCCAGAAGTCGCCGATCTTTTGATCGTTGCTGCCTTTGGCTGCATTGGCTGTTGCTGCTTTTTCAGAAATTTCTCTAAGGCGTTTCAGGTTTTCTTCAATAACCAGGTTGCCAATGCCCCAGGCAGATTGCTCGCCGGGTATAGGATTTCTTTTTATCCATCCGCCGTTGGCGTAATCAAAAAAATCGGTACCGGGGCTAATAGTACTGTCTAAATTGGCAGCCAGTATATCGGGTTTTGTTGTAGTAGATTTATTATTGCACGCAAGCAGGTAGCAGCAGGCTAGAGTAAAAGCTAATAATTTCTTCATGCTAAAATATTTTATTGTATGAAAATAAGTAATGATTGGGGTGATACCGCAGTTTTTTTATAAGTGGAAATATTTAAGGTTGTATATATTACGGGGAGCCGAACAAAAATGAAAAAAGCGTGACTTCACTATTGCATCTTAAAATAATTCATCATATTTTACATAAAAAATTAAACTCACTGCAAAATCGCTTTTATGAAAATATCAGATATCTATTATTGCCGCGAATGCCGTATTTCCCATCACAACAACATCAAAGATCTTAAAAATTCTTTTTTGGAAAGGCCATCAAATGTAAGAGGCATTGCATCCGGTAAAGACATGGCGATCCTGGAAGATTATGCCAGGAAGAACATTATTAAAAAACCTGCACATTTTACTTCGCTGTCCAGGATGGCATCGGAGATAAGTAAGGAATGGAAGAAAGGGCGAAGGCTTACTGTATCTTTTATGAGTGGTAAAAAAGAAGTAAAAGACCGCATCACCAGGCATGCAAAAGTATGGATGGACTATGCCAATATTGAGTTTGATTTTACGCCACGTAAAAAACCGGCAGATGTACGCATTGCATTTGACACAAAGGGTGGGTCATGGTCGTTGGTTGGCACACAAATACTTTCGCAGGACAAATCGAAACCCACTATGAATTTTGGCTGGTTAACCTCAACAACAGATGACCTGGAGTATAACCGTGTTGTGTTGCATGAATTTGGCCACACGTTAAGTTGTATTCATGAACATGAGCGGCCCGATAATGGTATCCCGTGGGATAAACCTAAAGTGTATGAATATTACAAGCTGGCAGATGGCTGGTCTGAGGAGGAAGTGGATGACCAGGTATTTTCTAAATACGATATATCACAGATACGGGCCAACAAACTGGATAATAAATCAATCATGATGTACCCCGTACCCAATGCCCTGACGAAAGGAGATTTTGCTATTGGCTTTAATACCGGCTTATCGGAATCTGATAAAAAATTTATTGCCAAACTTTATCCAAAAAAGTGATTTTTTTATTTAAGATGACTTCGGGATGTAGCCCCGCTCAGCGGGGCACTTCGTTCGGGACGAAGGGGCCGCGGGTTCGAATCCAGTTACCCGATCAATTTAAAATTGCGGATTCTGCAATTAACTGCAACCTGTATTTTTATAAAATTAAAAAGCGAGTAATTTTTTGCCGAATAAATAGCCAGCTAAACTAATTCCAATACCAAACAGGGCAGTTGATGTATGAAAATTACTTTCATTATACACACCATATACAAACATAATAATACAGCCTAACAAAAGGAAAATAATCAGCGACATAAATATTCTGTCGGTAGTCACTACTCTTTTTTCAGTTTTTGAATTTTCATTTAAGGCATTGATTACTTTGTCTAATTCATCAACCACATTAACCCATGCTTTATTCTGCGGTTCCCACTGATCAACCGGTATAGCGCCGGTAGGTAGGACCTGGTAATTTCTTAAGGGAAATCTTTGCATTTGAATAGCACCTATAAGTACCGGGATAATGATCATTTTATCATTCTGTTCTGCAATTTTTACCTCAATTTTATTGATATAGTCTGAAATGATAAAATTCTGGCTTACAAGAAAAATAATCATGGAAGATTTTTTCAGATTTTCTTTGATTACCTTATCCCACTCCTGACCGGCAAGAATTCTATAATCTGTCCATACTGATATTTTTTTGTCCTGGATATTTGGAGTCAGGAAGTTCTGCAGTTCTTCCATAAAAGGGAGGTCTTTGTGCGAATATGAAATGAATATGGAAACTGGTTTGAGCATCTTTATTTATTTTACCTGATATCGGAGCCTTTTAAAATGTTTTTCGAGTTGTAATCAGTCAGGATTTTCTGCATTATCTTTTTTTGTGTTTCAGGGTCTGCTAAGTTATTCATGTTTTTATAAAGCAAATAGTATATTTCATAGGATTCACGATAGCCATTGTAAAATTTCTCACTTTTGTCAAATGCATTTTTTGCTGAAATAAAATCGTAAGCTTTTAATTTGGTATAACCAATCTCAGAATATTTACGGGCCGAATCCCTTTTTTTAATATCTGTTACTTCGGCTTTTAAACTGATGGCTGTGGCAGAATCAAGTCCCGGTATTTTTGTTTTAGTTGCACAAACTTCGAGAAGTTTAGCAAATTCGCCGAGTTTAATATTTTGTTTCTGAATTGAATCGGAGTTTAGTGAATCTTTATGAGCAGCTTTGGTTAACCGAATATTTAGAACTTCCTTCTCTTCATACAAGTTGTTTATTTTTTTATAATAGTATATTGCCCCTGCCAGGCCAACAATGATAAAGCAAAAGAAAAGGCTTAGAAGTGTATTAAACCTGATTACTTTTTTTCTGCTTTCATTCATCCGTTTTTTTGCTTCTTCAAGTAATTTATTATTTTGGTCTGTCTGTTGCATATTGTATTTATTTTAGAAAAAAATATTCAGTATAAGGTTGGCTAATTAGTAAATAGAAATAAAAGTAATCAATTAAGCTATTGAAGCAAGGTGTTAAAACACCCTTTTTTAGTTTTGTTGTGGAAACTGCAAATTGAGAAGTCTATAGTTGCAGCAAACCGGCTTTCCATAAAGTATTCACCGGTTTATTATCCCAAAACAATTCAAAGTCTTCAAGCCCCGCATTTTCATAATCGGCTTTTACTTCCTGCAGTGTTAATGTTTTTGGATTTAATATTGACAACGTTTGTAAAATATTGACAAGCCAGTCACCCTGTTCTTTATCAACTTTAATATTGATGGTTTCTTTTTTTGTTTCAAAGGTCAGCGATAATAATTCCCAATGGTTGCCTTTTTTACTTTTGATAATGGTTTCTGTTTTTGGGTGGTTGCCTAAAAAAATAACTTTTGTATTTGGGTTTGAAAATACAATTTCTGCTTCTTCAATAGCTTTGATAATATAATTGGGTGCAATGCTGGTTTTAGGTACTTTTTGATCGAACCATTTTTGCAGGGGATAATCAAAACAGGTGCCATGCATATAATTCAACAAAGATTTTTTTAGGCCGAAACTAAAACTTTCATGGTCGGCACCGGTTGGGTCGGTATGTTCAATATCATTATTGGCAAAAGTTCCAATGGCTTCTGAAACTTTTTTAACGCTGAATTTTCCTGGCTGCAAACCAACCGGGCTGTGAGCCGTCATAGTAAACAGATGCCAGAATGCAGATTGTAAAATACCGGCTTCAAAAAGTTGCCGCACCATTTCTAATGAGTCAATAGTTTCCTGTGCGGTTTGTGCAGGAAAGCCGTACATCAAATAAGCATGAACCATAATGCCTGCTTCGGTAAAATGTTTATTAACTTTTGCAACCTGCGCAACAGTAATTCCTTTTTGTATCAGTTCCAATAACCGGTCACTTGCCACTTCCAGTCCGCCGGAGATGGCGATGCAGCCCGATGCTTTTAATAAAATACAAAGGTCTCTTGTAAAACTTTTTTCAAAACGTATATTGGCCCACCAGCTAACCGTTAATTTTCGGCGGATGATCTCCATAGCAAGGGCACGCATTAATGCCGGCGGTGCTGCTTCGTCCACAAAATGAAAACCATTCTGCCCGGTTTGTGCAATCATGTCGCCCATTCGGTCGCATAGCAATGAAGCCGTAATGGGCTCGTAGTTTTTTATATAGTCAAGCGAAATATCGCAGAAGGTACATTTGCCCCAGTAACAGCCATGAGCCATGGTGAGTTTGTTCCAGCGGCCATCGCTCCATAAACTATGCATGGGGTTTATCACTTCAATGGCCGAAATATATTTGTCTAAATAAAAATCGCTGTAATCGGGTGTGCCAACCTGGCCCTGTTTGTAATCGGTGCAGGCTGTGTTGTTGATGTAAGTTACTTTGCCATCAACCAAAGTAAAAGTTCTTTTTAATTCATCAATGGTTTTTTGTCCCTGTATATGTTGTATTAATATTTCAAGAGGCGCTTCTCCATCATCCAGCGTAATAAAATCATAAAATTCAAACACCCGTGCATCAGATAAAGCCCGCAGTTCGGTATTGGCAAAGCCGCCACCCATGGCTACTTTTACTGTTGGATGATTTTTTTTTATCCATTGCCCGCAGCGTAAAGAAGTATATAAATTTCCGGGAAAGGGAACCGATATTGCAACAAGTTCTGGTTGCAGGTCTTCCATCTTTTTTTGTAAAATATCAATCAATATTTTATCAAGATAAGTTAAGGGTTGTTGCAGCGCTGTGTACAGTTCATCAAAACTGTTTGCACTCCTGCCCAGCCTTTCTGCATAACGGCTAAAGCCAAAATGTTCATCCACGGTTTCTTTAATAAGGTCGCTCAGGTCTTCCAGGTACATCGTGGCAATATGTTTGGCTTTATCCTGTGTGCCCATGCTTCCAAAGGCCCATTTCAAATCATCTAATTGTGCAAAACGTGAAGCCTCAGGTAAAAAATCTCTCTTACAAATTAAATGTGCAAGGGTAGCACTCTTTCCCTGCAAAAACAACATCACGGCATCAATGGTATTAATATAATCATCCTGCAGGGCAATTATTCTTGCTGCATTTATGGTGTGTTCTTTTTGTAGCGCATTAATTTCTGCAAACAAATTTTGTAATCCTGTTTTAGAAAATAATGCCACCGTAACTTCAATGCCCAGGTCGGCCTGGAAGGAATTTATTTTTTTTGTATTGAGAAAGCCTTTCAGGTAAGCCGTAGCAGGGTAGGGCGTGTTTAGCTGGGTGAATGGAGGTGTTATTAAAAAAACGGATGAATTCAAATTGAGGTGTTTATCATGCAAAAATATTCTTAATTAGTAGAAAAAATGTAAGTAGATAAATTTAGTTGGAACAATGCACAATATTATCTGACCAACAAGAAAGAACCTTGCTGGTTTTCAGTTCTGTAACCCAAAAACCTGTAATTACATATCCACACATAGCCTCCATTATCCTGTTTTGATCCTCTTGTATTACCATCCCATCCTTTTGTAAGATCGTAACTTTCAAATACTTTTTTACCCCACCGGTTGAAAATAGTAATATGGTAAAAATCAAGACTACCGTAAGCTTTGGGTAAATAAATATCATTACGACCATCATTATTGGGAGTAAATGTATTGGGGAAATATATTTCTTTGAAACAGTTTTTTGGTATTACTGTAACAGTGTCTTTACCTTGGCATCCAAATTTATCAGTTACGTTAAGCCAATACAATCCCGGGCTATTAACAGTAACAGAAGGCGAAGTACTTCCTGTGTTCCATAAATAATTTGTGAATATCTGTACTGTTTTAAGAATGATTGTATCGGATTTACAAACTGCAGTATCGGAGAATAACAGGAATTGAGATGGAACCGGAAGTAAATTCTTTATGTATGCCGTATCTGTATTTTTACAGCCATTCATACCTGTAACTCTAACCCAATATATACCGGTTGATGATATATTTATGCTTTGTGTTGTATTTCCGTTACTCCAAAGGTATGTACTAAAACCAGCCCCGGCATTG
>JANNYY010000008.1:0-7608 GCA_031410355.1 Chitinophagaceae bacterium
AAGAGTTTGGCAACAGACATGAAACCTGGCTCTGTAAAATTCCTGGTTCTTATGCTGCTTATATTGCTTGTGTGCAGTGTTTATGTACTTCAGTATTTGGGATTGGATGTAGAGCCGGCCATTGCTTTATTGATTTCGGCCATTGCTGCAGGCTATATCTTTTATCTTTCTTTACAAAAAAGAAGTTATTTTTTTTATTACTTTTTTGTAGATGGGCTGATGTTATTTTCGGCATTAGCAACATACATAGCCGGTATTTAAGTAATTTTGCAGCAATTAAATTATAATAATGGCAAAAAATAAAAAATCAAAAAGCATTCTCAACTATCAGTCTTACCAGTTTTTAAAAACTTACATTAATAATGCTTCTCCTACAGGCTTTGAAAGCAGCGGGCAAAAACTGTGGCTCGAATATTTAAAGCCATACATTGATACCCATTTTACCGATCCTTATGGAACAGCAGTAGGCGTTATTAACCCCGATGCGCCATTTAAAGTAGTTATAGAAGCCCATGCAGATGAAATAAGCTGGTTTGTAAATTATATTTCTCCCGAAGGGTTGATTTACCTGAAACGCAACGGGGGCGTGGATCACCAGATAGCACCATCAATGCGGGTAAATATTCAGGGAAAAAAAGGAGTGGTAAAAGCTGTGTTTGGCTGGCCGGCCATTCATACCCGCATGAATAATACCGATGCAAAAGAAACACAGCCAAAAGTTGATAATTTGTTTTTGGATTGCGGTGCCCGGAACAAGAAAGAAGTGGAAGCTTTGGGAATACATATAGGTGCTGTTGCAACTTACGAAGAAGGCTATGAAGAATTAGCTTACGATTATTTGATAGGCCGTGCATTTGATAACCGTATTGGTGGTTTTATGATTGCAGAAGTTGCCCGGTTATTAAAAGCGAATAAGAAAAAACTGCCTTTTGGCCTCTATATTGTAAATGCGGTGCAGGAAGAAATTGGTTTGCGTGGGGCAGAAATGATTGCCCGCAGGATAAAGCCTGATATTGCCATCATTACCGATGTAACCCATGATACTACCACACCCATGATCAATAAAATGATACAGGGTGAATGCAGTTGCGGCAAAGGGCCTTCGCTTACTTATGGCCCCGCAGTGCATAATAAACTGCTGGATATTGTGCAGGACACGGCAGTTAAAAACAAAATACCTGTGCAATACAATACAGTTAGCCGAAGTACAGGAACGGATACAGATGCATTTGCTTACGCCAATGATGGCTGCCCTTCAGTTTTAATTTCCATTCCATTGCGTTATATGCATACCACGGTGGAAATGCTGCATAAAGATGATATTGAAAATACGATAAAACTGATTTATGAAACAGTTTTAGCGTTGAGTCCTAAAACAAAACTGAGTTATTTTAGTTAATAAGAATAATATGGAAGACAAGTTCGTTAAATATTCCAAACTGTATGCACTCATTTTTTTGATGTTTCTGGCTGTGCCGGTATTGTTGGGATTAGTGGTCGCTGCATTTTGGGGCCTTTCAAAATTAGTTTCTTCCAGTGTTATTGATATTGTCTTTGGGCTTGGTGTAATAACCATCGCTCCGGCATTGTTTTCGGCGGTGTACCTTATCTTTTTTAAAAGAACCCGCAAGCACCCTGTTGCTGCTGTACAAATTGTTTCTAAAATATTATTTATTGCCGGCATTTTGATCAGTGCCCTTGTTTTAACAAATGACATGATCGGTTTTTTTACCAAATTCAAAATTGATATTACCAGTTACAAATGTTTCAGCCTTCCGTATATGGCAGGGAATGTTGCTGCACTTTTTCTTATTGCCATTATACAGGCATTTACTACAAAAAAAGAAGCGGACTGGATGGAAAGGAGCAGGTAATTATAAGAATGATTATTTAAAATATAAATTCCCTCCCGAGAACGGGAGGGAATTTCTTTAACCCTTAAAACAACCAACATGAAACTTGTTGATAGCTTAATAAACTACTTACGGTTAATTGTTATTAATGGTTGTGTGGGTTTAATAAAATTTATGTTAAAGCAATATTGTGCATCTGCGCACGGCAAAAAAAGAGGTAAACTAACTAAAAAAAATTACAAATTTTTCTTATCAATGCCTGCCTGTTTAAGAATGTTGTGCAATGTGCCTTTTGGGAGGTCTTTATTGTGTAAGGGAACTATAACCCATTTAGAACCATCGGGCAACATATAAATCTGATGGCTTCCACTTGCTCTGTCAAAAACAAATCCATTTTGTTGCAAAAGGCGAATAATTTCTTTTGCTGTATAAGAAGGGGTGTTGCTCATGCTACAATGGAAACTGAATATTCAAATGTGTTTTCTTCTGTAGGCACCTGCTCTCCATGCGCTATAAGGCTTTCAAGGTAAAGTTCAATAGCATCCTTAGCCATTATTATTGCTTCCTCCATATTTTCGCCATAAGTAATGCAACCAGGTAAAGCAGGTACATTAACAGTAAATCCACCTTCCGGTTCTTTGGTTAATAATACACGGTAATTTAAATTCTGTGGCATGTGATATTGTTTTTTTTGGAAGTTCTGATACGTACACAATTTACAATTATTCAACTATAAAATATACACAAGTACAGATATTACAACCCAGCTTTACATAAGTGATTCAGGACTTTTTTTATCTTCTTTTAGAAATTGCCAAGAAAGGTAATTACATACTGAAGGATCATGTTAAAGCAATATCCAGCACCTGCAGCATTGTTTTTACATAATGAAATTTAATGCCCTTAATGTACTGGCTGTTTATTTCCATCACATCTTTTTCATTTTGCCAGCACATGATTATTTCTTTTAAACCCGCCCTGCGTGCTGCCAGTACTTTTTCTTTAATACCACCAACCGGCAAAACCTGTCCACGTAAAGTAATCTCACCTGTCATTGCCAGGTAAGGTTTCATTTTGCGGCCTGTAAAAGCGCTTGCCAGGGCCGACAGCATGGTGATACCAGCACTTGGCCCATCTTTCGGCACAGCACCCTCGGGCACATGTATATGAACATCTTTTTTATGAAACATTTCAGGATCAATATTCACTTTTTTGCAATTGGCCTCCAGGTAAGTTAGTGCAGTACTGGCGCTTTCTTTCATCACATTACCCAAATTACCGGTAAGTTTTAATTCACCCTTGCCTTCGCTTAACTGTGTTTCAATAAATAAGATGTCGCCCCCAACATAAGTCCAGGCCAGGCCAACAGCAACGCCGGGCATATTGGCAATTTTATACAGGTCGTTACTATACCTCGGTTTGCCTAATATTTTTTCAACATCGTTATTAGTGATAGTTGCTTTTAGTTTTCCCTTAACTACAAATTCCTTTGCCTGGTAACGCATAATGCTTGCCAGTTGCCTGTCTAATTCCCGCACACCACTTTCCCTGGTATAATCCTGTATCATTTTTTCCAGCACCGAATCACTTAATTTAAAACCGATATCTTTTAAGCCATGCATTTCTTTTTGCTTGGGCATTAAATGGCGTTTGGCAATTTCTATTTTCTCTTCTACAGCATAACCGCTCAGGTCAATAATTTCAAGCCTGTCTCTTAATGCAACAGGAATATTGGCTATGTTATTTGCCGTGGCAATAAATAAAACCTTGCTCAGGTCATATTCAAGCTCCAGGTAATTATCATAAAAAGTATTGTTTTGCTCGGGGTCTAAAACTTCCAGCAAAGCTGATGAAGGATCGCCCCTGTGATCACTGCCAACCTTATCAATCTCATCTAATATCATCACCGGGTTACTGGATTTTACTTTGCGGATAGATTGTAAAATACGGCCGGGCATAGCGCCAATATAGGTTTTACGATGCCCACGTATCTCGCTTTCATCATGCAAACCACCCAAACTCACCCTTACATATTTTCTTTGTATGGCGGCTGCAATGCTTTTTCCCAAACTGGTTTTACCAATACCGGGAGGGCCCAAAAAGCAAAGTATCGGCGATTTCATATCGCCCTTTAATTTTAAAACGGCCAGGTATTCTAAAATACGCTGTTTAATTTTTTGCATACCGTAATGATCCAGGTCTAACACTTTTTTAGCTTTTTTAAGGTCGTAGCTGTCTTCGGTATATTCATCCCAGGGCAGGTCAAGCATCAGATCAAGATGATTATATACTACTGAGTAGTCAGGTGTGGAGGGATGCATGCGCTCTAATTTTTCAGCGCCTTTGGTAAACATTTCTTTTGCAGCGGCCGGCCATTTTTTGTTTTCAGCTTTTTTCAGCATCTCTTTTACTTCAGCCACATTATCGCCACCCAGTTCATCTTTAATGGCTTTCATCTGCTGCTGCAAAAAATATTCACGTTGCTGTTTATCCAGTTCAGCACGGGTTTTATTGGTTACTTTATTTTTAAGTTCGGTGTATTGCAGTTCGGTCTGCATTAAATTCATCAGCAGTTCGGCCCTAGCTTTTATATTGCTGATCTCCAGCAGGCGTTGTTTCTCTTTAATATCGCTGTTTAAATTGCTGCTTACAAAATGAATTAGAAAAGCAGGATTCTCAATATTTTTTAAGATAATGGCAGCTTCGCTGGGCAGGTTGGGAGATATGTTAATAATCTGCCCCGCCAGGTCTTTAATACTGCCGATCATGGCATCAAAATCTGCATCGCCTTTTAACACCTCATCAGTTAATACCGTTATGTTGGCTTTAAAATAGGGGTCATCCGAAGTTATTTCGTCAATCTTGCACCGCTTACGA
This sequence comes from Chitinophagaceae bacterium, assembly GCA_031410355.1. Lineage (GTDB taxonomy): Bacteria > Bacteroidota > Bacteroidia > Chitinophagales > Chitinophagaceae > Ferruginibacter. The sequence continues at coordinate 4,731 of JANNYY010000008.1, forward strand.
CCCTGTATAATGATGGTTGTTCCGCCATCGGGCATTTTTATCAGCTTGGCAATTTTTGCTACGGTACCAATATCTTCCAGGTCGCTAACAGTAGGTTCTTCAACCGTACTGTCTTTTTGCGCAACCACGCCTATCAATTTGTCAGCCTTATAAGCATCAGTTACTGCTTTAATACTCTTATCCCGGCCAACAGTTATAGGAATTACAACCCCTGGAAAGAGAACTGTATTTCTTAAAGCTAAAAGAGGTATATTCTCCGGAATAGCCTGATCATCAGCACTTCCATCATCATCTTCATTAAGGGGAATGATTGGCATAAACTCCATTTCTTCTTCGGTACCCTGCAAATAAAACTTGTCATTCATAATTTTCTCAATATAAAGTCAAATTGTCAAAACACACAGTTTATTAGTAGTTTTTTGTGTGGGGTTGTATAAGGTCAATATTAATGCCGGAATGGGTAATTGGGAATTTGTAATTGGGAATTAGGTTTCCAATGCAAGTATTCTTGTTATTCTCCATGGTCTAAACCCAATTCCAAATTCCCAATTCCAAATTACTTCTTTTACTTTTGCACCGCATGTATATAACCTGTAACGATAAAGAATTGAATGTATTACAAAAGATTGCGCTTTCTGCTGAAGAATTGGGTATGCCCTGTTATTTAATTGGAGGATTTGTAAGGGATAAAATTTTGGGGAGAAACACCAAAGACATGGATATTGTTTGTGTGGGTGATGGTATTGAACTTGCGGCAAAAGTTGCTGAAAAATTTACGCCGAAACCCGAAGTCAATTATTTTAAAAATTTTGGAACAGCACAAATAAAAATTAAATTTTCTGCTAAAGAAAATAAAAGGCTCTTAAAAGAATCAAACTTCAATACTCCAGTTCCCTCTCCTTTGTCGCAGATCCCGATTATTTCGGGGGAGAGGGGTTGGGGTGAGGCGGGATTGGAAATTGAATTTGTAGGCGCCCGCAAAGAAAGCTACAGTTACGACAGCCGCAAACCTGCAGTAGAAACCGGTACTATAGAAGACGATCAAAACCGCCGGGACTTTACCATCAATGCCATGGCCATCAGTTTAAATAAGGTTGATTTTGGCGAACTGGTTGATCCGTTTAACGGTATTAAAGACCTGGAATTAAAAAATATTCAAACTCCATTGGCTCCTGCGCAAACATTCAGTGATGACCCGTTGAGGATGATGAGGGCCATACGGTTTGCAGCACAATTAAATTTTACCATACATGCCGAAACCTTTGCTGCCATTGGTGAAAATGCAGAGCGAATTAAAATTGTAAGCGGAGAAAGAATTGCAGATGAACTAAATAAAATTTTAATGTGCGAAAAACCATCCATTGGTTTTGACCTGTTATACAAAAGCGGTTTATTGAAAATTATTTTTCCACAGATGGTTGACCTGGCAGGTGCAGAATATATAGATGGCATGGGGCATAAGGATAATTTTTATCATACCATACAGGTGGTTGATAATATTGCAAAGCATACGAACGATCTCTGGTTGCGCTGGGCTGCAGTTTTACATGATATAGCAAAACCTGCTACCAAAAAATTTGAAGAAGGACATGGCTGGACCTTTCACGGGCATGAAGTTGTTGGTGGCCGGATGGTGCCAAAGATATTTACAAAACTGAAGTTGCCACAAAACGAAAAAATGAGATTTGTGCGTAAGCTGGTAGAGTTACATTTGCGGCCCATCAGCCTAACCAAAGAAAATATTACCGAAAGTGCAATAAGAAGATTATTATTTGATGCCGGGGAAGATTTTGAAGCACTGATGACCTTGTGCAAAGCAGATATCACTTCTAAAAATAAAACCAAAGTAAAACGTTTTTTAGAAAATTTTGAAATGGTTCAGCAACGTTGTGCAGCGGTGGAAGAAAAAGATCATTTACGAAACTGGCAACCACCCATCACCGGCGAAATAATTATGCAGACATTTAACCTGCCACCATCCCGGCCTGTTGGCGATTTAAAAAATGCCATACGTGAAGCGATCCTGGATGGTCTTATACCCAATGAGTATGAAGCCGCTCATGCATATATGCTACTGAAGGCAAAGGAATTGGGGATTGGTATTTGAGAAATCAGTCTTTGAGGAATTAGTCTTTGAGGAATTAGTAATTGGGAATTAGTAAATGGGTTGGGTGCCGGTCCTCTTTAATTTGGTAAAATCTTTTATAAAAAACAGGCTCGTGAGTCATAACCTAATTCCCAATTCCTAATTCCCAATTACTTTTTCAATTATTAAATTCATACTTTTACAACATGGCTATTTTAAGATTCAGAATATATTGGGAAGATGATGAAAGTACATATCGTGATGTGGCTATAAAACATACACAGACTTTCTTTGATCTGCACCTCGCAATTCTAAAAAGTTTTGAGTTTGATAACAAACACAAAGCAACTTTTTACCGTAGCAATGATAGCTGGCAGAGAGGACGTGAAATATCACTTGAAAAATATGAAAAGGATTATAAGGCAGATCCGCTTCTTATGACTGAAGTGAACATCGGCAGCGAGATCAAAGATCCCAACCAGAAATTTGTTTACGAATACGACTTTAATAAGAACTGGCATTTTATGGTAGAGCTTATTACGGTTGATAAAGAGGAGAGTGCAAAACTTACTTATCCATGCTGTATCCGTACGGAGGGTATTGCGCCATCGCAATACGGTACAAAGGGTTTGGTTGACAGCCGCCTGGCTGAAATGGAAGAAAAATACGACCTGCAGCCCGAAGCCATGAAAGATGGTTTTGGCGAGGAAGGGGAAGTAGCTGAAGGCGAGACTGCAGAAACTGAGGATGATGCGGTAGTGGATGATGCTAACGACGGATTTTAATATAATG
>JANNYY010000009.1:0-6692 GCA_031410355.1 Chitinophagaceae bacterium
AAACATTTCCGGATAAACTCAGATTTTGTATTGTTGCCAGGGGCTCGTTAAGCGAAACATTAAATCATTTAATAGATGCTTTTGATTGTAGTTATATTGATGAAACAATGCTAAATGCTTATCGAAATAAAATAGCAGAGATAGAAAGGATATTGAATGGCTACATCAATTATCTCGAAAAAAACATTCCGGTCAAATAGTTTCATTATCATCCCTGTTAACAGTATCAACCTTTTCAACTTTATCAACCCCTCTCAACTTTATCAACCCCCAAAAAACCAACTCAACTTTTCCCTATCTTCGCCAAAATTTTTACAACATGAATTTACACGAATACCAGGCCAAACAACTGTTAAAAAAATACAATGTACCGGTACAGGAAGGATTTGCGTGCAGCACGCCTTCAGAAGCTGAAGAAGCATACCGCCAGATACATACCCAGTACGGAAGTAAGTTTGCAGTTGTAAAAGCCCAGATACATGCTGGCGGCCGTGGAAAAGGAAAAATTACAGGCAGCGAGCAACGTGGCGTAGCTGTTGGAAAAACAGCCGAAGATGTTTTACAGATTGCTAAAAATATTTTAGGTGGTACTTTGGTTACTATACAAACCGGTGAAGCAGGTAAATTGGTAAGTAAGATTTTGGTGGCACAGGATGTTTATTATGACGGGCCAAACCCCGTAAAAGAATTTTACCTGTCCATTTTATTAGACCGTGCTACCGGTCAAAATGTAATTATGTACAGTACTGAAGGTGGTGTGAACATTGAAGACGTGGCACATGATACACCCGAAAAAATATTTAAAGAATGGGTTTATCCCGGCGGAAGCTTAGAACCTTTCCAGGCAAGAAAAATTGCATTTAATCTTGGACTGGGTGGCGTGGCTTTTAAAAACTGCGTAAAGTTTGTTACCAATTTATATAATGCTTATGTGGGTTCCGATTGTGGAATGCTTGAGATAAATCCTCTATTTAAAACCAGCGATGAAAAAATAATTGCAGTTGATTGCAAGATGAATATTGATGATAATGCTTTAATGCGCCATCCGGATATTGCCTCATTACGTGACATAAGTGAAGAAGACCCAACTGAAGTAGAAGCAGGACAGTTTAATTTAAATTTTGTAAAATTAGATGGTAATGTGGGTTGTATGGTTAACGGCGCAGGGCTGGCCATGGCAACTATGGACATGATAAAACTAAGCGGTGGCGAACCTGCAAATTTTTTAGACGTAGGCGGCACAGCCAATGCGCAAACAGTGGAAGCGGGTTTCCGTATTATTTTAAAAGACCCGAAAGTAAAAGCAATACTTATTAATATTTTTGGTGGTATTGTGCGCTGCGACAGGGTTGCACAGGGCGTTATTGATGCTTATACTTCTATTGGTAACATCAATATTCCCATTATAGTAAGGTTGCAGGGCACCAATGCCGATATTGCTAAAAAATTAATTGACGATAGCGGTTTGAAAGTGCAAAGCGCAATACTGCTGAGCGAAGCAGCGGCCCTGGTTAATAAAGCCGTGGCATAATATTTAGTTTTTTACTGTAAACCCCCTTACATAAAGGAATTTATCTAAGGGGGTTTTGTATAATTATCACTTTGACAGATTTTGGCAAGGTTATTGAAAATGGTGCAGGGAGAGATAAGATATTTACTAATTATAAAAAAAGAATGTTATGAAAACAAAATTTTTAATTGCTGTGATAGCCTTATTATTTGGAGCTTCATTCAATTCAATGGCTCAGCAAAAGAAAGGAAAGAAAGTGTATCACAAAAGACATCATCATCATACAACACACCCACACCCGCAGGGACCAGTTGTACTTTTGCCGCCACCTCCACCAAGACCTGGCACACATCCATCAAGAGCATCACTAAAGCCCAGGGTTGTAAGGCTTCCGGCACCACCTAAACCAAAGCTTCCTCCCCCTCCACCTCATCCAGGCGGTGGTAAGAAATAGAATTGAGGATAAAAGAAATAGAAATCAGAAAATCATTGATAAGAGTGAACCATGCAGGTTCACTCTTTTTTATGTTGATTATTATTGATATTTTTATTATAGCTGGTTAAAAGAGATATTTACCATTAAATAGCAGCTTAAAATTCCATCATGCTTGAATTAAACTTCTCCCCTTTTCCCGAAATAAAAAGCAAAAGGCTTTTACTACGAAAGATGACGGAAGCAGATGCACCCGAATTATTATTCCTAAGATCTGATAATGTAGTGATGCAATATATTGACCGTGAAAAAACAAAATCGCTGGAAGAAGCAATTGATTTTATACAGAAAATAAATACCGCTATTATTAATAACGAAAGCATCATGTGGGTAATCGCATTACAGGATAAACCAGGTACAATGATTGGCAACATTTGTTTCTGGAGAATTGATAAACAACATTACCGTTCCGAAGTTGGCTATATGCTGCACCCCCATTATTGGAATAAAGGTTTAATGAAAGAAGCCTTACTTGCTGCTATTGACTTTGGGTTTAATGAAATGAAACTGCACAGCATTGAAGGGCGCATCAACCCTGATAATTCTGTTTCCGGTATCCTGCTTGAAAAGACAGGTTTTATAAGAGAAGCTTATTTTAAAGAAGATTTTTATTTCAGGGGTAAATTTATTGATACGGCTGTTTATTCCCTGCTGGCAAAGTAAAATAAATGCTTTGCTATAAGAAATAAGCAAAGCCCCGCAATTAAAACTGCGGGGCTTTTGCCTGACCTAAAAATTGAGGTATTACATTTTGGGTAACAGTACATGATCAATTACATGTATCACACCATTGCTTTGATTTACATCTTTGATAGTTACGTAAGCAACTCCACCACTTTCGTCTTTAACAGCAATTTTCTTTCCTTCCATCATGATCCATAAATTTTTACCTGCTACCGTTTTTAACTGCGCAGTACCTTTACCGGCTTTAATTAATTTAGCAAGATCTGATGAATTGTACTTACCAGAAATAACATGATAAGTAAGTACTGTTGTTAATGCAGGTTTGCTTTCTTTCATTAATAAATTATCAACGGTACCTGCAGGCAACATGCCAAAAGCGCTGTTGGTTGGTGCAAAAACAGTGAACGGGCCTGCACTCTGTAAAGTTTCTACCAGGCCTGCAGCTTTTACGGCAGCAACCAATGTGGTATGGTCTTTACTGTTTACCGCATTTTCTACAATATTTTTTGTTGGGTACATGGCGGCGCCGCCTACCATTACTGTGTTATCCATTTGTGCAAATGATACATTAACAAACATAGCTGCCATTGCAACAAAAAGGATTTTTTTTACTTGCTTCATAATTTAGATTTTTATTTTTTTTATAAATGATTTTCAACTTTATGTACGGCAGTTGAAAAACATTGGATTTTTTTTTACTGATTATTTTATTACTCAGCGATTAAAAAAAATAAAACAGGCCGTTTTTCAACAGCCTGCTTTTAAAAAAAAATATAAAATTTGTAATGAAATTATATTTCACTTATCACCAACTGCAGGTTTTAGCTACAGCATTTTCAAACTAAACATTAAAGTCCCCGGCGTTGCTATATCTTTTTAAAAATTTATTTTTTTAGTATTTTTAAAACTTATCAAAAATAAAACAGGCTGTTTTTCAACAGCCTGTTTTCAAAAAAAATTATAAAATTTAAAATGAAATTATATTTTACCCATCACCATCACTTTGGTTGGTGCAGGTTTTTCGGGACCGGCATCTTCAAGAGAAACAGCAAAGGCCTGGGCGTTTCCAAAACTTTTCATTTTTTGTATATGCACCGTTTTACCGTTTACCTGGGTTGTTATTATTCCGCCATTTACAGGTACTCCACCTACAATGGCCCAAAACTGGTACTGCTTACCTGCAGGTGCCTGTGGTAAATTAGATGGATCTATGTATACATCATTTGTATTCTTCATCCAGTATATCCGGGCAGCAGCATCAGGTACATCCGGCATACCGGGTAATGAAACAGTTGTGGCATTCTTATCTGTCATAACTCCCATATCCTTATTCATGTTTGCAGCCAGCTCTTTCTGCTCCTGTAATTGCGATTGTGTTGAAGCCAGTTCTGTATTTGCGGTTTGGTATTTATTGTAAAAAATATAATTCAGGATAGCACTTGCAAGTAATAAAGCTATACTTGCAGCAACTGCATATTTCCACACAGGAGAAATAGAATAAACCTGTGCATTCGTTTTTAATTCAACAACAGGTATAGCGTTGCCTGCATTTATTGAAGCAAATAATTTTGCTTTTACCGATGCGTCCGGTGCAACTGCATGTGTTTGAGCATAAGTTTCCAATCCTGATTGAATATTGTCTATTTCAGATGCCACTTCAGCATATTGTTTTGCCCATTGTGCCACTTCAACCGTTTCGGCATCCGAAGTAAGCCCCATGCTGTAAAGCTCCAATATACCTGATGATATGATTTCCCCTGCTTTCAATTTAATTATATTCTAACATTTTTCTAAGTTCAATAATAGCTGCCCGCATTCTTGTTTTAACAGTACCCAGCGGAATTCCCATTTCCTTCGAAATTTCATCCTGTGTATAACCTTTAAAATAAGCCAGGTCAATAATACTTCTTTGCTCCGGCTTTAAATTTACCAATTGCTTTCTTATTCCCAGGGCATCAAAACTTTCTGCTACTTTGTTATCACTGGTCAAATTATCTACGGAGTTTTCATCGCTTGAGATTTTTGCCTGCTTTTTAAAACCTTTACTTCGCAGTGTATCAATAGTAAGGTTTCGTGTTATATTCAGCATCCAGGTAAAAAGGCGGCCCTTACCCGTATCGTAGCTCGAAAAATTATTCCAGATCTTTACAAATGCCTCCTGTAAAATATCCTCAGCCAGTTCCCGGTTTTCTACCATACGGTAAATAATACCATTTAAAGCTGCTGAATAATTATCATATAAGTACGAAAATGCCTGCTGGTTCTTGTTTTGCAGCAGTAACACCAATTCTTCTTCGTTATATTTTAATGTATCAGTCAATTGTTTTGGGGTTATATTCATACCGAAAATAATTGATTTTATTTGAATCCCAAATAACTTATTGTTTTAAGTTACAGGTTTAGCCATTAAACATAGTAACAAACAATTTTCACTACTGTTCATTCCTTTAAAATTTTTATTAAGATTGAAATCAATTCATTAAAAAATGCCGGAAATTTTGATAAGAACGATACAGCCTGGAGATAATGCACCCCTGGCAAAGATCATCAGGGATACATTAACTGAATTTAAAGCCAATAAACCCGGTACTGTATATTTTGATGAAACAACCGACCGGCTGGCTGAAGTTTTTACAATTAAAGGCAGTCTTTATTTTGTGGCAGTATTCGAAGGAGAAATTATTGGTGGTGGCGGCATTTACCCCACAGTAAACCTGCCGGCTGCAACCTGCGAGCTTGTAAAACTTTATTTATCTCCAAAAGGCCGCGGCAAAGGCATTGGCAAATTATTGCTGGAAAAATGTATTACTGCCGCAGCAGCTTTGGGGTATAAAAAGATTTATTTAGAGAGCATGCCTGAACTTACCATTGCCATACCCATGTACGAAAAATTTGGTTTTAAATATCTGCCCGCCGCCCAAGGCAGCAGCGGACATACCGGTTGCGATGTTTGGATGATAAAAGATCTGGAAGAATAATTTTATGGAATTAGTTTACAACAGTGTCTAATACAAAATTCTATAATGAAATTATTCCTGCTACTTGTTCTCATGTCATGTTTAACAAATTGTACTCAAAAAGAAATTAAAATAGGTGTTGAGAAACATCCACCCCCTGCATTCCCTATTGCCATAATAAACTATGACTCCTGCAAAAAAGAAATCCTGCTCATTAAACAAAAACAGAAACCGGTATGGGCCCATATTTCTAAAACCGAAAAAGAAAAAATTTTCACAAAAGCTATTACAGAAACCATTATCCCCGGATGGATTGGAACTGCCTGGGATTTTAATGGAACAAGCGAGAAGCCCCAACAGGGCGGTATTGCGTGTGGTTATTTTGTTACCACTGTTTTACGTGATGCAGGCATTAAACTGGCCCGCATTAAACTGGCCCAATGTGCTTCTGAACAAATGATAGTTTCATTAATTCAACCAAAATACATTCATCGTTTCAGCAACGTTACAATGGAAGATTTTTTGCAGGCTTTACAAAACCAGGGTTATGGATTATATATTGTTGGGCTGGATAATCATACGGGTTTTATTTATAACGATGGAATGGATACCTGGTTTATCCATTCAACATTTGTAGGAACCCGGAATGTGCGAAAAGAAAAAGCTGAATCAAGCTTTATACTAAAGCAAAGTAAATATAAAGTACTTGGCAAGATCAGCACAGATGAACAGGTATTGCAGCACTGGATAAATTAAGCAGAAACCAGTTGCACTTCATACATGCCACTAAACAAATAAAGCTTACCTGTTTTCATTTCCACACATTTAAAACGCTTTCTTATTTTTTCGCCTTTTTTAAAAATCCGGCCGCCTTTAATTACAAACAAAGCGCCTTCAGGCAACTGTTCCACCAGGTGAAGGCCGTCCTTTTTTTCATCGTATTTATGCAATACCCGCAGCAACTTTTCATCGCCGCAACTGCTGGCAGCAGGGTTTTGCAAGGTGTGCAGCAATGCCTTTGCAATATCTGGCGGAAAAACTTTCTTTA
>JANNYY010000010.1:0-8778 GCA_031410355.1 Chitinophagaceae bacterium
ATAGTGCCAACAATAAAACCCGAAGAGGGCATTAAAACATTAATTTGAAAATTATGAACGAAAATAATACAGCCAAAAGCTTTAGCGATAAATGGCATAAAAACACTGCCCTGGCATTTGAAAATACGCTTGACCCAAATTCTGATATCTTTAAATGGATAACAGGACGTAACGGGTTTAATGATGCAGAAGGGCTGAAAAAATTTCTTAGCACAAAAAAAAGAATTTTAGATGCCGGTTGCGGCAATGGCAGGGTAACTGCATTGTTACGTACCTATTCCGATGAAGAGAAAACAGAAGTAGTGGGTATTGACCTTACCGCTGCAGATGTTGCTGCTGAAAATTTGAAAAGCTACCCAAACGTAAATTTTTATGAGAAAAATCTATTAGACAATCTTAATGAACTGGGTAAATTTGATTTTATTTATTGCCAGGAGGTTTTGCATCATACCGGGAATGCAAGACAGGGATTTAACAACCTGGTGCCCTTACTTGATGACGGCGGCGAAATAGCCATCTATGTATATAAACAAAAAGCCCCTGCCCGTGAATTTGTAGATGATTATGTTAGAGAAAAAATTGCAGGCATGGATTATGATACAGCTATGGCGCAATGCAGGCAGATCACTGAATTGGGAAAAGCGTTGTCAGGCCAAAATGTAAAGCTGCAGATTCCTGCCGTAGATGTTTTACAAATTCCCGCCGGAGAGTATGATCTGCAGCGGTTCATTTATCATTTTTTTGCAAAAATATTCTGGAACAATGAATTTAGTTTTGAAGATAATGCAGTGATCAACTATGATTGGTATCATCCGCAAAACTGCAGCAGGCATACTGTTGAAGAAGTACGGGAATGGTTTTTAGAAAATGGGTTAACAATAACACACGAACTGGTAGATTTTTACGGAATAACTGTCAGGGGAACAAAATAAAAATACCTGGTAAAATTTTTTCAGCCGAAATGAAGATATTATTTGCGCCATTAAATATTGCATCAATGCCGGCAACTACATGCGCTGCGTTGAATAAAATTGATGGCATACAATCGGTATATCTTTCTGCCGGCAAGCACCCGTATATTTCAGATAACCATTACCGCAAAGGCATAGCTTGCCCTGTTGAATATGTGTCTTTCAAAAAAAATCCGTTTAAACACATTATATTCAAACTTTTTTTTCATTTATTATTTAAGCCTTACAGGGTTGTTAAATTTTGCAGGTGGGTTATTTGGGCTGATGTGGTGCACTGGACAGGCGTAAGTATATTATCTTTTAATGTAGATTTATTACTGATTAAATTATTACGGAAAAAGCGGTTTGTGGAATGGGTAGGCAGTGATATTAGGGTGCCCGAAGTGACCATGAAAGAAAGCATCTGGTATAAAGAAGCCTATTATAATGGGTATGAATACTCCCAAATGGAAAGCAAAGAAAAATCCTATAAACTGCAGGAAAAATTTGCCGGCTATGGCTTTGTGCCCATCCTTGTGCCCGAAATGCAGCTTTTTTTAAAGCCGTCATTATTTCCCATAGTATATACCACGCAATACCGTTCATTTGAAAGAGCTAAGCAGGAGATACCCTATTATCCAAAACTAACTAATGAAAAAATTATAATTGTACATTCGCCTTCGGCTAAAATAGCCAAGGGATCCAATTTTATAATTGCTGTTATTAATGAATTAAAATCTCTATACCCGGTTGAATTTATTTTGCTGCACAATATTCCACGGACCCAGGTACTTGAAGTTATGAAAACATGCGACATTTTTATTGACCAGATAATATTGGGCAGTTATGCATCGGCAGCCATTGAAGCTATGGGATATGGTAAGCCGGTAGTTGCCTATATTATGCCTTCGGTATTTATTAAAGGTACCCCCATAAGCTGCCCTATAATTAATGCAAATCCGGATACGCTTAAAAATGAAATGATCAGGTTAATTGAAAGCCCGGTTTTACGCAATAAAATAGGGATAGAAAGCAGGAAATATGCAGAAGAAATACATGATGCAGATAAACTCGCAGCAGAACTGGTAAAAATTTACGAATCAGCAAAACAAACATGAGTAAGTATTTTTTGAAATAAATTTTAATAAAGTATGTGTGGTATTGCAGGTATTATAGATGTAAACAACAACAATATCTTTTCTAACCGGTTGAAAAAGATGACAGATATTATTGCTCACCGGGGGCCTGATGGTGAAGGGCAGTGGATCAGCGAAAATGGGAATGTAGGTTTTGGGCACAGGAGATTGTCAATCATTGATCTTAGCCATGAGGCAGACCAGCCAATGCACTATTTAGAAAGATATACCCTTGTGTTTAACGGCGAGATTTACAATTACGTTGAGTTAAAAGATATCCTTTTGGCGCAGGGTTATTCATTTAAAACGGCAAGCGATACTGAAGTTTTGCTTGCATTATATCACCGCGATAAAGAGGCATGTTTACAGTTGCTTGATGGTATGTTTGCGTTTGCCATTTATGATAAGGAAAAAAATGAAATTTTTATAGCAAGAGACAGGTTTGGCGAAAAACCTTTTTTCTACAGTTATAAAAAAAATCAATATTTTTTATTTGGAAGTGAAATGAAATGCCTTTGGGCTGCAGGTATAGAAAAAAAAGTAGACGACAAAATGCTTTTTAATTATTTAAACAACAGTTTCCTGCACAACCCCGCTCATCCCGGGGAAACATTTTATGAAAACTGCAAACTTCTTCCCCATGCACATTACATAAAAATTTCCGTAAAAGACCTGGACATAAACATCAGGCAATATTATGACCTGTCTTATAAATTTACTGACAATGATATTTCCTTAAAAACTGCAGAAGAAAAATTAAAAGGGCTTTTTTATGAATCTGTAACCAGGAGATTAAGGAGCGATGTGCCGGTAGGAAGCAGCCTTAGTGGCGGGCTGGACAGCAGCCTGGTGGTTTCGGTAATAGATGAATTAAAAAAGGATTCTTTACAAAAACAGGCAACATTTTCTGCAATTTTCCCGGGGTTTGAGCGGGATGAAAAAAAATACATGGATCTTATTATTGGTAAAACAAATGTAGCCCCGCATTTTGTTACCCCTACCGATGATGAGATGATAAGGGATATAGATAATCTTTTTTTTCACCAGGAGGAACCTTATGGCAGCGCCAGCATTTACATTCAGTATTGTGTAATGAAAAAAGCAAAAGAACAACAGGTTACGGTGCTTTTAGACGGGCAGGGAGCGGATGAGATATTGGCAGGGTATCATTATTATTATCCTTACTATTTTGATGAATTAAGAAGAAAGGACAAAAGCGAACTGGCTAAACAAAAGAATGCTTATTTAAACCTGCATGCCGATAATTTTATTAATAAAAAAATGACCGGCAGCGTAAATAGCAGAATCAAATCACTGGCGGGCAGTTTTACACCGGCATTAAGAAAAGTTTATCAAACATATAAGTATGCAAAAGATCCTTTTTTTAATGCAGATTTTTATCATGCCCATAAAAGCTGCCGGTTTCAGGAGCTTGAGCCGCACAATACTTTAAACGGTATTTTATATTATAATACTTTTCAAACCGGGTTACAGGATTTGCTAAGGTATTCAGACCGTAACAGTATGGCCCACGGCAGGGAGGTTCGTTTACCATTTCTGTATCATAAATTGGTTGAGTTTGTAATGACATTGCCGCCACATTTTAAAATTAAGGATGGATGGACCAAATGGATAATGCGTGAAACTTTTAAAAACCTTTTGCCTGCTGAAATTACCTGGCGAAAAGATAAGATAGGGTATGAACCCCCGCAAAAAAATTGGATGGAAAGGCCAGAAATACAAAACAGAATAACCGGCGCAAAAGAAATACTTGCCGATAAAAAAATTATATCAAAAGCCACTTTGGATAAGAAAATTATTGCAGAATCTACCTCTGAAAACAAAGGGAAAAACTGGCAGTTTTTAATGGCAGGGGAAATGCTGAAAGATTAAATCATGAAATCTGTTTTTATTATATTGAGTACGCTTCATATTGGAGGCGCAGAAATGCGCTTTGCAGGCCTGTGGAATGCTTTTAATCAAAACAGGGAAAATAAAGATTTTGATGTTTTCCTGGTTTTAAATCCTGCATTGTATGAAAACCTTATTGCAGCAGAAATAATAAGCCCTCACCAAAGCAATGTGATAGTTGAAAAACTATCCGAAAAAAACTTTATTACTTACCGGGCAAATGTAAACAAGGCAATAAAGAAATACAGTACCAAAGGAGATATCATTCATTTTATTGGTTATTCACCGGCGCTTTTATTTTATAAACGTAAATCCCTGCTTTCTGTAACGCTGTCAAATCTTAATGTAGAAGGGGCTAAATTAAAATGGATAGTTTTAACAAGTATATTTTTTTCCGGATCATCAGATATACTTGATGCCCGGGTTTACAAAAAGCTGCAGAAGCTTTTTTTCTGGAAAAAAAGAAGCCTTCATAAAACAACCAACAGTTTTTGCAATACTGAATTATACAAGCCTGTTGCCTGTACAGAAAAGAAAAACCAGGTAGTTTTTTTAGGAAGATATTCCCCCGAAAAACAGGTAATAGCGTTGATGGAAGCTATTCCGTTAATTCATGCGGAGCTTAAAAAAAGTTATAACCTTGATGTTCAATTTTATATACTCGGCCATGGGGAGTTGGCGCAAAACCTGTTGAACATAAAAGAAGGCGATGCATTTAAAAACATTAAGGCAGAGATATACTACGAAAAATTTCCATACCGTGTATTAAATGAAAGCAAAGTTTTTTTATCGCTTCAATTACACAATAATTATCCGTCAAGAAGCTTGCTTGAAGCTATGGCCGCAGGCAATATTCCGTTGGTAACTGATAACGGCGAAACCCGGAGCATTGCAAAACCGGAGTTTTCATACTACGTTCCGGAAAAATTTACTGCAGCCCAACTGGCCCAACAATTAGTACAGATATTTGCAATGAATGAGCATGATTTTAACCATAAGGCCATGCTGGCCAGAAATTCGGTTTTAGAAGAACACACCTTAGAAAAAATGAAATTGTATTATCAAAAGCTTTATGAACATATTTTTAATAAATAAAAAGAGGAATAAAACGACTGCTGGATTGCTCATGTAAGCAAGCAGGAAAGTAATTAAGCAGAAAAATTTAAAATGAAAATTCTCCACATAGCATTTAGCGGTTTAGGCGGGCATGGCAATGTTTTTTTTTCAATGGCAGATGCCGATACAGAAAAACAGCATCAATACGAGGTTATTTTTTTTGGCATTGAAGAAGTAAGAGAAGGATATAAAGAAAAAGCTGCCAAAGGAAATATACCGTGGTATTATGTAAAAAAAATTCCGGGCTTCGATTTTAAAGCTTACGCACAGATAGAAAAAATAATAAGGAAAACGCTTCCCGATATTATTTTTTTACACAGCAGCGCTTATATTTTTCCTGTTAAAAAAGCTGTGATCTCAATACATAAAAAAATAAAAATTATTGTTAGGGAAACACAACCCAATCATTTAAAAACAAAATTAGAATGGGTGGGTTTATGCGTTTCACTGTTAGCGGCAACAAAAGTTGTTTTTTTAAGTACCGAATACAGGGACTATATAAAAAAGCGGCTGGCCTTGTTTTTTTCTGATAAAAGAACTGCAGTAATTCCCAATGGTGTTGACCTGGATGTATTTAAGCCTGCGGAAAAAGCGGTTGGGCCTTTTATTAAAATTGGTATGCAAAGCCGTTTGTCTGAAACCAAAGACCATCAAACTTTAATTGATGCATTTGCGCTGCTGATAAAATCACCGGCAATTATAAAACCGGTTAAATTATATATTGCCGGTGACGGTGTTTGCAGGGCTGCCCTGGAAAAGCAGGTTCAGGATCTGGAACTTAATGATGCAGTTATCTTTACAGGCATGCTTGAAGAAACGGCTTTGCCTGCATTCATCAATTCCTTGCATATATATGTGCATGCAACACTTGGCGAAACGATGAGTACAGCTATTATGCAGGTTATGGCATGCCGGCTGCCTGTTATAGCATCAGATGTTTTGGGCGTTAACAATATGATAAGGCATAATGAAAACGGGTTGCTGGTACCTGCAAAAAATGCCGAAAAATTGTGTGCTGCCATTTTACAACTGATCACCGGTGCGGATGTTGCCGAAGCATTAGCAAATAATGCTTTTAAATTTGCGCAGGAAAATTACAGTAACAAATTAATGCTGGATCGTTACAATTTAATTTTTAATGGATGAAGATTTTACACTTAATATTTTCGGGGGCAATATCAGGGGCAGAGAAATATTTGAAACATTTGTTACCAGGACTTACTGAGCAGGGTGCAGTATGTCATTTATATATTGTGAGCCCTGAAAAAACCGCAGCCCTTTTTAATGATTACTGTATTGAGTTAAACAGGCTGGGTGTTAAAACCACGTTGTTAATAGCTGGTAAAACTTCTGTTATCAGCACAGCTAAAAAAATAAATCAGTACCTGAAGGCCAACAACATCAATATTGTTCATTCGCATTTGTTCATATCAGATGTAATTGCGGCAGTTTTAAAAATACTTAACCCGCGTATATATCTTATCTCAACCAAACACGGATACCAGGAGAAACTGCTGCAGCAATACGTTCCCGGAACCCGGTATCGCCCCACCGATCTTTACTATTATATAACTAAATTTATTTTAGGGAAAATTGATAAAAATGTTGCCGTTTCAAAAGGGATTGCTGATTTGTATTATAACCTTGGGTTAACCAAAACACCCTATCATTTTATTCATCATGGAGTAAATATTGATGCTTTTAATAAAGAAGATTACGCTGCGCAATGCCGGCTGGCCGATCCTCAATTAATAATTGTTGGAAGAATTGAAAAATTTAAAGGGCACCAGTTTCTTTTGGAAGCCATGCCTGTTGTTGCTGCCGCTTTTCCAGGGGTTAAGTTGCTGGTACTTGGTGAAGGAAGCGAAAAAAATAATTGTATTGAATCGGTAAAAAACAAGGGCTTACAAAACAACGTCATTTTTGCGGGGTTTAAAGATCATCCTTACTCATACATCAGTAATTCAGATGTTATTGTTCTGCCTTCTCTTTTTGAACCTTTTGGATTAGTATATATTGAAGCCTTTGCACTTAAAACACCCGTTGTTGCTTTTAATACACCCGCAGGTAACGAGATAATGACTGACAATGAAACGGCTTTGCTTGTTGAGAAAGGCGATAGCCGTGCACTGGCTGATAAAATAATTTTTTTGTTGAAAAACAAAACTGAAAAAAATGCTATAGCTGAAAGGGCTTTTAAAAAATATAATGAGTGCTTTACTACCCAAATAATGATACAGAATACATTAAACTGGTATAAAAGCTTAGGATTATAATTTTCTGCCTGTTGCATGCCAGAATGCACTTTTCTCTCCAAATTTAATATCCGTTAAGCCTGCTTCTGTCATCATGGCTTCCACTTCCGGTTTTAAAAATCGTTGTTCCAGTTTAGTGCCAAAGCGGTCAAGGCAATCGTTACGCAAATTATAAAAAGGTTTATTGTAATATGGTTCTAATGGAATTTTTTTTGCCAAACTGTGCAAATTTAAAGCGTGCAACAGGCCGGCAAACCTCGACAGCGGCCAGTAAATTAGAACAGCCAGCACATCGCATGTAAATCTTTTTAAACCCTTTGGCATCCTGGATATCACTAATCGTAAAATATTGGAAAGAAAAAAAACAGTTTTAAAAATCACACCCCTGTTATCAAACCGGTAATACAGGTACACATAAAAATGTCCTCCCTTTTTTATTTTTTTTACACAACTGATCAGTGCTTTTTTAGTGTCGGGGATGTGATGCAGCACACCAATGCTCATACCAAAGTCAAAGGTTTCATCATCCCAGGGAATGGTATCTACACTGGCTTTTGTAATACGAACATTGCTTTTTGCACCGAGCATTTTATCAGCAACCAGCACTGCATCGCTGGGGTCTATCGCTTCAATAAAAGCGGCCTTGTCAACAAAATAATCAGTCCACCGGCCACTGCCACAGCCAATATCAATCATATAGGTATCTTTATTAACAATGCTGTCATCTATTATATCAAAGTACTCTTTGCGCAATTCTTTTACACTTTCATCGGTATGAACTGCAAATTTTTTCCACTCCTCACCAAAATCTGAAACCACATTTGCATCTATATTTTCACTGCTGTCTAATGCAGTAAAAACTTCAATGTTTTTATGATGTGCCTGTATTGTTTGCAGCGATGGTTTATTATAAGGTTTCATGTATTATTTTTATTTTCGGGGTAGTTGGTACAGATTGCAAATTTAAACTGTATTGCCGGTAAAAAATAGTATTAATGCACATGCCCGGTAAAATACTCCCATATAGTGGGTTGGTAATACATTTTTCCTTTTTCTGGGTGCTGTACTGCATTATATTTTCCGGCAATAATTTCAGGTAAAATTTCTTTTAAAGCTGCAATGCCGATAGCCACCTGCAGAATGGGATAGGTGGTAAAATTATCCAGCTTGCCTGGTTTTGTAAAAACCTGTTTAATTACCGCACCGGTATCCACGCCTGCATCAACCAGGTGAATGGTGGTGCCAAAATTTGCATCATCATTATTACGCAAAGCCCGGTACCCGCCGTGGCTGCCACGGTATTGAGGTGTAATGCCCACATGCATATTAATAAAAAGGGCATGGGTACTTTGCAATATTTTTTTGCTGATGATGCGGGTGCCATTCACTATAATAATATCGGGTTTAATT
>JANNYY010000011.1:0-3492 GCA_031410355.1 Chitinophagaceae bacterium
GTCCGAAAAAAGATTAAAATAATAATCAGAGTCTTCAAAGATCACATCATTTGTTTCATCAATAATGAATTTTGTTGGTTTTGAAACCCACAAAGCTTCTTCGGGAAATTGAAATTTAATATAAGTTCTTTTTAAAGCTCTAAATATTTGAAATTCCTGCTTATATGTTTCCCTTATCGCCAAAAAATTTTTTGTGTCCTGGCCTCCAATTGTAAATTTTTGATTGCTTATGATTTTCTTTGCGTCTATACTCTTATTAACTGTAACCTCATAGAGATAATTCGAATCAGGAAACAAATCATTATTTTTTATTTTTTCAATCAACAACTTAAAAACTACATCTTTATCATTATCTAGGAATTCAATCGTAACACTAAAATTTGTATTTAAATTGCGTGGAATATTACGAAGATTAAAGTAATTTCTACTTGCAAATAAATACATAAACTCTAAAAGATTGGATTTTCCTGCTCCATTCTTTCCTATTATGAAGTTCAGCCCTGGTTGTAACGATATTTGGGATTTCTTTAAAGATTTATAATTTTCGACCTTTATATCCTTAATATATATGTTAGAGATTGCCATTAATGTAAAATTCGGTAGTTTTTACCAAATATACTATTTTCACCGTTCATCAAATCATTGAGACAATATAAACTCCCCCACTGGAGCAAGTCTTCGCCCCACTGGCGCAAGTCGTTCGCCGCCGTAGGTGTTCCAAACTCATCCGTAAGCCAGTTCCTACCCCCGTGAGCCGCCGCCGCCTTGTCTCCTGACAAGCGGCATTGCAACCTAAAAGCTGCTGACATTCACAAAAATCAGTGAGATGAATATCACTAATCCACAAGAATATTATTCTTCATCTGCAAAGTTTTATTATGCTGAAACAGAAAGCTTCGGAATGCTTAAACATTATTCAGGAAATTAACAGGGGGCTTCTGCTGCCCGCTTGTCGGGAGACAAGGCGGGGGCGTTAGGATAGTAAAATGTTTTTCGCCACAGGCAGAAACATTAAAATGGTTTAAATTTATATCCAGTAAATGTAACAGTAATATCCAATTTTTAATTTAATCATGCGAAAGCTTAACACCCTTATTGTTAGTATAATTCTCCTGGCTCTTTATGGTTGCAAATCAAACAAAACACCCGAAGAGTTAAAGGCTATGTTTTATAAAAACAAGGATAAGTTAGATTTATTCGCAAATACTTTACAAAAGGATGCAAAGCTAGATTCCATATTTAGTAACAGAACTGAAGAGCAAGGCTTTGTTTTTCCCGACATAAAAGAAACGTATCCGAACATATATAATTTGTTAGTTGATGCAGGAATTACAGAAGCTTCATCACATAGAATTACAAGAGTAACTAAATGGTATTTCCTAAAAACTAATTGGCCGAATGAATATCCGATTTATTTAAATTATGATCCAATTGATTCAATAAAAACTGCAAAAGGGTGCTATGATAAAGATGAAGTATCCAATGAAACCTGGGGATTAGGCGATAATTGGTTTATGTTTCGTTGGGTGAAAAACAAGCCTTATGACCAATAGCGGCTTATTAATATTTTATCTTGCATCCATGTATTCCAACGAGCAAATATCAAAATTAAAAACCCAATTCTGGACAAACTTCGGGCAATATATGAAACCCGGGCCCTCAGCATCGGGCCTGCCTGTTAACTGGATCAATTATAAAACGGGCATCCGGCATATACATTTTAAAATGGATGCAGATAATACCAGTGCTTTTATTGCTATTGAAATTTCACATCCGCAGGATGAACTAAGGTTACATTACTACAATCAATTTGTATCGCTCAAAAAGTTACTGGCCTCAACAACTACATTCAACTGGCAGTGGAATGAAACCTTACAAACCGATCATAAAACCATCAGCAGCATATCGCAGCAACTGAATGATGTAAACATATTGGATCAATCTGACTGGCCGTCTATTATTAGTTTTTTAAAGCCCCGTATAATTGAACTTGATGCATTTTGGAATATGGTGAAAGACGGATTTGAGTAATACATCCTTTTGCCTTATATTGAAAACCAGTTAAATCTTAAATTATGAAAAGCATCTTTTTTTCTTTCTTAATAACACTTGCACTTAATACTGTAGCGCAGCAGGTTGAAAAAATTGTTATTCCAAAAGGCGTAGTATACAAATATTGCGATTCAGCTATTTATGCAAATGCCAAATCACTTGTTGAAAAAGAACTTTCCGGTTCACCCACTTATTCTTTAAACAATGGAATCATGTGTATAGGCCCGGTTCTCTGGTCCCGTTATAAAACTGTAAGTAGCCTCAGCAACATAAAAGGCGGCGACATGACAATTCTTGGCTTTGATAAAAAGAAACCTTCCGGAAAACTAACCCAGAATAAAGAAGATTTTAAACTCGTTTGGGATCATTTACGGGAAGAAATTAATAAAGGAAGTTTTAAATTAAGAAAAGCCACTCCCCCAGAATTAAGCTATTATTGGTCAGTAATTTCATTTGATATTGATGAACCACTGATCATTATTGAAACTCCTGAACACAACTACCTGTTGAATATTTCGCCAAAAGATCTAAAACTGGTTTGGCTGGATGAAGCCCCGGGACGCTAAATAGCTGGCTGTGCATGGCTTCACACCTAACCCTACTCCCCACAACTTGAGGCAGCAAAAAAAAAAAAAATATTTGCGAAAAAATTTGCGAAACCGAATAGTTGCGCTTATATTTGCAACCGATTGGGTGCGCAAGTAAAAATTTAAACAAAATGAGACGAGACATTTTCCAGGCAATAGCCGACCCCACGAGGCGGGCAATTATTATCTTAATTGCATCGCAGGCAATGACACCAAATGCGATTGCTGATAACTTTCACACTACCCGGCAATCTGTTTCCAAACACCTTCGCATTCTCACAGAATGCAAACTGGTAAAACAGGAACAGCAAGGCAGGGAGATTTACTACTCACTTGAAATTGAAAAAATGAAAGAGATCGATAAATGGATAGAGCAATTCAGGAAAATCTGGGAAACCAGGTTCAATCAACTCGACCAGGTATTAGCAACAATTAAAAAACAAAAAAAATGACAAACAATTTGCTATTTGATTTTACTGTTGACAAATCAACAAAAACAGTGACCATAATCAGGGAATTTGATGCGGACGTTTCACTGGTATGGGATGCTTTTACCAAAGCAGAATTGATTGACCAATGGATTGCGCCAAAGCCCATGATCGCAAAAACAAAATACCAGGATTTCAAAGTGGGTGGCAAAAGGTTTTATGCCATGATAAGTCCCGAAGGTAATGAGCGCTGGGCATTACAGCAATATACTTCCATTAGCCCGAAGACGAATTTTAAAATGAACAATGTTTTTACAGACGAGAATGAAAATCCTGAATTGTATGGTTCTGAATGGGATCATATTTTCAGTGAACAGGATGGCACAACTAAAGTGAGCATTATTATTTACAATGAATCCCTTGAA
>JANNYY010000012.1:0-2048 GCA_031410355.1 Chitinophagaceae bacterium
GTGAAACAAGTTCTTATACAATGGCGGCTTCGTTACCAACCCGCCATTGTATAAGAACTTGTTTCACTAAGCATAAATCTTCTTTCGCCAAAAATGCCAAACCCCGCATTTTTTGATTGTGCAAGCGCAGCCTGGTTACCGGTAAAAGATAAAGGATCATTTTGTTGCAGACTATATGCCGATAAGCTAATATAGGGCTGTGCAAGTGTGTAACGAAGTGATTGTGCAGTAACTGATTTTAAATTAATTATACAAATCAGTAACCATGATAATGTAGTTTTCATCTTTACAGCAGTTAATAATTAACAGTTAACAAGATAATAAATAGAATATCAAAAAACCAACTTATCGTAAACCATATTTAAACAAATAGTTGTTTACTTTTGCGGCATGCAAATTTTAGATGGAAAAATTGTTTCCCAGGCTGTAAAAGAAGAAATAAAAGAAAAAACCCTTCTGTTTAAAACCAGGACCAATAAAACACCGCACCTGGCAGCAATTTTGGTGGGCAGCAATGGCGCCAGCGAAACTTATGTAGCCAGTAAGGTTAAGAATTGCGAAAATGTGGGCTTTAAAAGTACCCTATTGCGTTTTGACGAACATATTGCCGAAACCGAATTGATTGCAGCCATTGAAAAATTCAACAATGATGATGATGTTGATGGCATTTTAGTTCAGTTGCCGCTGCCTGAACAGATTGATGAGGAAAAAATAATAAACATCATTAACCCCGATAAAGATGTAGATGGTTTTCACCCCATGAGTATTGGTAAAATGGTGCAGGGACTGCCAACATTTATACCGGCAACGCCCTATGGAATTTTATTAATGCTGGAGCATTACAAAATTGAAACTTCAGGAAAACATGCGGTTGTAATTGGCCGCAGTAATATAGTTGGGCGGCCCATCAGTATTCTTTTGAGCAGAAATACGTACCCTGGAAATTGTACTGTAACAGTTTGTCATAGCCGCACAAAAAATCTTAAGGAAATATGTTTACAGGCTGATATTATTGTGGCTGCTTTGGGCATACCGGGATTTTTAAAAGCGGATATGGTTAAGGAAAATGCAGTTGTTATAGATGTTGGAATTACCAGGGTTGCAGATGCCACAAAAAAATCGGGCTTTGTATTAAAAGGCGATGTTGATTTTGCAAACGTGGCTCCCAAATGCAGTTATATAACACCAGTACCGGGTGGTGTAGGATTGATGACCATTGCGGCTTTACTGATGAATACTTTTGCCGCCTATGAAAATAAGTACAAATAATACAGAAGCGTTTTTGCTTACACCAATGATTGAAACAAAAAATACAGAAACTTTATCGCTGCCTGTAATGGAACACTTTTACACCATACAGGGCGAAGGCTATCACCAGGGCAGAGCCGCTTATTTTATAAGCCTGGGCGGGTGTGATGTAGGCTGTGTTTGGTGCGATGTAAAAGAAAGCTGGGATGGGGATAAACATCCTCTATTTAAGATTGAAGATTTAATATTTAATATTGAAGAAACACCGGCTAAGCTGGTTGTAATTACGGGCGGCGAACCATTGATGCATAATTTAGATGAACTTACTGCTGTGCTTCAATCTAAAGGTTTTGAAACCCATCTTGAAACCTCGGGCGCCCATCCACTAAGCGGAAGCTGGAACTGGATCTGTTTATCTCCTAAAAAATTTAAAGCTCCCTTACCGGAAATATTACCACATGCCAATGAATTAAAAGTGGTGGTTTTTAATAAATCTGATTTTGAGTGGGCCGAACATTATGCTGCCTTAGTTTCACCCACATGTAAATTATACCTGCAACCGGAATGGGATAAAGCATCTAAAGTTACTCCTTTGATCATTGAATATATTAAACAGCACCCCAAATGGGAATTGAGTTTGCAGATACATAAGTACATTAATGTTCCGTAAAAGGAAATGTTATAATTAAGCACCAGGAATAAAACGGCATCCTTTTCGTTTTACCTTCACTTTAATATATTTTTGAAATTTTCAAGCCAAGGTTTTTATGCGAATAATACTGTTGTACATCTTACTTCTT
>JANNYY010000013.1:0-7277 GCA_031410355.1 Chitinophagaceae bacterium
GGCTTTTTATTTTCTAAAAATATTGATAGGTTACTGGAGAGTTCCACAACAGTTGCCATATCGCTTTTAGCAGGTGGAATTGTTTTATTATTTATTGACAATGTTTTTAAAAATCCCTGGATAGATAAAGAAGAAAACATCCCGTTCCTTAAAGCCTTTATAATTGGCATTTGGCAATGCATTGCCATGGTACCGGGAGTAAGCCGCAGTGCAGCCTCCATCATTGGCGGCATGCAGCAAAAATTAACCCGCAACGCTGCTGCAGAATTTTCTTTCTTTTTAGCAGTACCTACCATGCTTGCCGCCACAGGTTATAAATTATTAAAATATTATAAAGATTACGGTAGCTTTTCAGCTACCGAAATAAAACAATTAGCTATTGGCAATGCGGTGGCTTTTGTTGTAGCGCTGCTGGCCATAAAATTCTTCATTGGCTTTTTAAAAAAACATGGTTTTAAAGTTTGGGGGTATTACCGCATAGTTGTGGGCATTGTATTGCTTATTTTAATTTATACGGGTTATATCAAATCTTAAAATACCCTGTATTGGGTATTTTATTAAGAAAGTATTTGAGTAATTATGCAATACAAACCAAAAACAACTGACATGAAAATTTTAAAACTAATACTGCCGGTAGCAATTCTTGTTACCCTTATTACCGGGTGCAACCAGAATTATGGAAAAGAATATAAATTAGATAAGCTGCACAATGTGTATTATAAAGGTGAAGGGGTTGACGAAGCACTTGCAAAAAAATTAGCCAACTATTTAAAAGAACAGGAATATTTCCAGGACAGTATTAATTCTTCTGTGCAGGTTGTAAAAATTAAAGACACTTTTAACCTGAATTTTGTTGTTGATGCTACAAAGCTTACTGCCGGTTACGACGATAATTTTTTAATATTCGGTGCTTACATATCAGAAAAGGTTTTTAATAAGGCACCGGTTACTATTCAGTTAACCAATGATAAATTAGAACCTTTTAAAAACCTGGGTTATGCAAAACCCATAACAGATGTAAATAAATAAGGCCAACGCTAACTGCTCGTATATTCAATTCAGCGCCCCTGCACTAAAAGCAGGGGTTGTTTTTTTGCGCTAATACCCTGATATTTCCTATTTTCATTCCTCCATAATAAAAAATCATGCAAACAGCTTCAAAAAAAGTTATCAATGGCTGGGCCATGTACGACTGGGCAAACTCGGTGTACAACCTGGTGATCACCACAACATTTTTTCCGGCCTATTATGCATTTGTTACCAGTACCTCTAAATTTCCAGATGGCATTAATTTTTTAGGCAGGCAGTTTGTTAATACTGAACTGAAAGATTATGTACTGGCTTTTGGGTTTTTAGTAATTGCATTACTCTCCCCCATTTTATCTTCCATTGCCGATTATAAAGGCAATAAGAAAAACTTCATGCGGTTTTTTTGTTACATGGGCGCAGTAAGCTGCAGTTTGCTTTATTTTTTTAATGAGCATCATGTTACCCTTGGCCTGATGTGTTTTATGTTTGCCGGTATTGGTT
The DNA here is from genome assembly GCA_031410355.1 of Chitinophagaceae bacterium. Lineage (GTDB taxonomy): Bacteria > Bacteroidota > Bacteroidia > Chitinophagales > Chitinophagaceae > Ferruginibacter. The sequence continues at coordinate 1,531 of JANNYY010000013.1, forward strand.
TTTATGGCAGCCAGGTTTTTTATAATTCTTACCTGCCCGAAATTGCTGTTGAAAAAGACAGGGACCGCATCAGCGCCCGTGGATATAGCTTTGGGTACATTGGCAGCGTAATTATGCAGATGATCGGTTTTGCATTGGTACTGGCTATGCCCGATAGCCAGCTGCCTTTACAAATAACTTTTTTATTAGTTGGTATTTGGTGGGTTGCATTTGCACAAATAACATTTGCCCGGTTACCCATAAGCCCTAAAACGGAAAGAAAATCTAAAAAGAATGCATTAATTAATGGATTTCAGGAACTAAAAATTGTGTGGCAGCAGGTTAAGCAAATGCCGGCATTAAAAAGATTTTTATCAGCCTTCTTTTTTTACAGCATGGGTGTACAAACTGTAATGCTCGTAGCAATTGATTTTGGCATTAAAGAATTAAAATTAGAAAACAGCAAATTGATCATTACAGCTGTTATTATACAGGTGGTTGCTATTGCCGGTGCCATCGGCATGAGCCGTTTATCTGCCTTGTACGGAAATATAAAAGTATTATCGTTAACGGTTTGTTTATGGATCGCTGTTTGTATTGCCGGGTTTTTTATGCAAACCGAAATTCATTTTTATATCATCGCATCGCTGGTGGGTTTGGTAATGGGTGGCATACAATCGCTCAGCCGCTCAACCTACAGCAAACTAATGCCCGAAACAAAGGACACCGCTTCTTTCTTTAGTTTTTATGATGTAACAGAAAAATTTGCCATTGTAATTGGTTTGTTCAGCTTTGGTTTTATTGAAGGACTGACCAGGAATATGCGTAATTCCATTTTAGCATTGGTTGTATTTTTTGTGCTGGGCCTACTCTTTTTAATACTTACTTACAGGGCACAGAGAAAACAGGTATCTGCCTTATGATTTTTTTGTAATTTTAGTATATGGAAACAATCGTAGTTAAACCCAGAAATAAAGTGGAGTTGGAACTGGTATCCAGCCTACTCAAACGCATGAATATCCGTTCTGCTATTCAAAAAAAAGAAAGCAGCAAAAAGAAAAAAGCAAAAGCTGAATTTTTAGACAGTCTGGAAGGCAGGCTGAGTGAAGTGAAGCAGCACATGGAGGGGAAAATAAAATTGAAATCATGGGATGAATTGTATAATAGCTTATAAAATTTCACCGCTATGTCTTTTATCATCATCCCTAATAAATCTTTTTTATCTGACCTTAAAGTTCTTTCAAAAAAATATCCATCCATAAAAGAAGATGTAAATAAACTGGTATCATTTCTTAAATCAAACCCAGTTATTGGAGAATCTTTGGGAAAAGATTGCTACAAAATAAGAATCGCCATTAAGTCTAAAGCAAAAGGAAAAAGTAGCGGTGGCAGATTAATTACCTGCGTTAAGGTTATACAAACTACTGTTTACCTACTGGCTTTATATGACAAATCAACTATCGAAAATATCTCTGACGAAGAACTAAAGAAAAGGCTTAAAGAAATAAAACTATAATGAACCTTTATACCATCAACACCGGTTATTTTAAATTAGATGGCGGCGCCATGTTTGGTGTAGTACCCAAAAGCATCTGGAACAAATTAAACCCAGCCGATGAAAACAATATGTGCAGTTGGGCTTTGCGTTGTTTATTGATTGAAGATGAAGGCAAATTAATTTTGATTGACAACGGCATGGGTGATAAACAGGATGCAAAATTTTTCGGCCATTATTATTTGCATGGCGATGATACCCTGGATAAATCATTAGCCCAACATGGTTTTACAAAAGATGATATTACTGATGTTTTTTTAACGCACCTGCATTTTGATCATTGTGGAGGAAGTATTGTAAGAGAAGGCGATAAATTGGTACCTGCTTTTAAAAATGCAACTTACTGGAGTAATGAAGAGCATTGGAAATGGGCAACAGAACCTAATGACAGGGAAAAGGCAAGTTTTTTAAAAGAAAACATATTGCCGATGAAGGAAAGTGGAAAGCTAAAATTTTTAAACGTGAGTCGTGAAGCGTCAGACATGAATACTGATGCAAGAGCAGGCTCTCAACTCACCACTCACGCCTCACCGCTCACGATTCAACTTTCCTTTTTTACAGTCAGCGGCCATACCAATTCTATGATGCTGCCTAAAATAAATTACAACGGAAAAACTATTGTGTTCATGGCTGACCTGCTGCCTTCGGCCGCCCATATACCTTTGCCTTATGTTATGGCGTATGATATGTTTCCGCTTACTACATTAAATGAAAAGAAATTATTTCTTACTGAGGCACAGCAAAACAATTATGTTTTATTTTTTGAGCATGATCCGTTAATTGAATGTTGCAATTTACAAATGACCGGGAAAGGTATAAGGGTTAACGAAACTTTTAAGCTCATTGATTTATAGCTGTCAGCCCACTACTAATACGCTTACAATTTAATTTCTCTTTATTAAGATAGGATGCAGTGTTATAAAATCTTTACATTGGCCATACAGCTATTACCTGGTACTTATCAAAGATGTTAACGGATACCGCAGGTTTTTATAACTCATCATATCTACCTTAATACTGCCTACAGCTATCGGGCTTTCGGCCCTTAATAAAACATGATTGGGGTCATCACTTAACCAGGCTGTCATTTTTTCGCCACCTTCAAAAATGGTTCCTTTTATTAACAGCGGTTTTATTTTTATGGCATTAAATTTACCGTATCGGGTTTTAATTTTTTCTTTACCCATGTACCGTATATACATGTGAAAGATCTCATCATCCAAAAACATATCAAAAAGAATTTTATCATCCACTTTATACTTATCAAAATTTATATTCCTGGCATAATAAACCATGCTTACCACATCCTGAATACAATCAGTAATTTTAAACACACCATTGGTACTTACGGCAGTATTGGCAGTTTGATTAAAGGTTACATTGTTATATTTCTTATACCCGCCTTCATCTATATTGCGTACAAATTTATAAGGTAGCAGGTTAGCAGTATCTACATAACTTTCGTATTTATCCCTCACTTTAAAAAAATTATCAAAGAAAGAATAGGTTGAACCGGTACCTGTGAAATGATACACAGGCTTTCCATTATACCGCTCTAAGGTAGATGTAAACACAGCTTCGCCTGCGCCTACATACATGCCCATAGTACTGTAAAAAACCTTCATTTTTATTTCCTCATCTGCTTTAAAAGCAGTATTTCTCAATTTGCAGGTATCATCAACTGCGAATGTGAAACCTAAACTGCAAAACCCCGTAACCAATAAAGCCATTTTAAAGTATCTGATCATTTGTCTTTCTTTATTTTAATTCCCAAAATTAATAAACTCCCGATTAATGCAGGTATAAACAGGTTAATAAACCATATTCCAAAAGTTGCGGTCAATATTCCAATGGTGTTACTGCTGTACGAAAATAATGCTTTTGCAACGGTACCTCTTATGCCCAGTTCGGCAATGGCTATCGACGGAATGATTGCCAATATCCAAAACATGACGGTTATAATCCAAAAACCTGTCCACACATTTTGCTCTACCTGTAATACCTGTAATATAAAGATGTACTGTAAAACGAAAATTATATACCTGAAGAAGGATATAGAGAGTAACCTTAACAAAAATTTTGCATCAAATGTTTCTAAAACGTTAATGTATTTTAAAAAACGGTTTGCGTAGGGAAACTTTTTCAATAAACGTAGCAACAACCCCAGCCTGAAAAAGAATAAAACAAAAATGCATGTTCCAAAAATACTGGCATAAAAAAAAATGCTTACCCAAAAAACAGGGATACCAGGTAAACTGCCTGCTTCATTTCTCATAAATAATAAATACGCTAGCCCCAGGCAACCCATCAGCATAGTAATGATTAACTGTGCCATGCCGGCAACTACAGAAAGTGAAATGGCTTTTAAACGGTTGCCTTTATTTACAAAAATGATGCGGCCACCATATTCACCAATGCGGTTTGGTGTGTTTAATGAAAATGTTACCCCACATAACACAGATTTAAATGCTGTAATAAAAGACATTGGCTGCAAAGCTTTCATAAGTAATTGCCACTTCCAGGCCTCCAGGCCCCAGTTTACAAAAACAAATAAAATCACTACCCAGAATTTGAAAGCATTGGCGCCAAAAGGCAGCGCTGTTATGAGCGCAAGGGAACCTTCAATATCAGGCTGCGCCTTTACCTGCTGGTATAAAGAATAAAATAACCAGGCAGCCAGCAAAGGGCCAATAATCCACTTGAGTAATATTTTGATACTTTTGTTCAATACGCAATGTTAATTCAATTATTATTAAGTACTGCATTGCTAAAACAGGCGTGCAGTAAGGCTGAAAAAATTAAACAGGTTTGCAAAAAAAAACAAAAATCATTTTAGGGATCGATCCCGGTACCATTATCATGGGATACGGCCTGGTAAAAGTGCAGGGCAGTACTATCAGTTTACTGGAGATGGGCGTTTTACAGCCGGGAAAAGTTAAAGACAGTTATCAAAAACTACAGCTCATTTTTAATACTGTCAGTGGCCTTATCACTAAATATCAGCCAGATTCCTTTGCCATTGAAGCCCCTTTTTTTGGTAAGAATGTGCAAAGTATGCTTAAACTTGGCAGGGCCCAGGGCGTGGCAATTGCAGCGGCCATGCGCCATGGCCTGGATGTAACAGAGTATTCGCCAAAAAAAGTAAAACAATCTATTACCGGCAATGGCAATGCAGCCAAAGAGCAGGTAATGAAAATGCTGCAGCAGATTTTAGCATTTACCGAAGACCCAAAACATTATGATGCTACTGACGCACTGGCTGTAGCGGTCTGTCATTTTTTTCAGCAAAAAAATGCTTTGCCGGGCGCCGGAGAAAAAGTAAATGGCTGGAAAGATTTCCTGGCAAAGAACCCCGGTAAGATAAAAGCACAGCACCGGTAAGCATCACTTAACCTGCGGTTAACAAAACTTAACCCTGCACAGGTTAATTTCATTGTTCATTTATAAGATATAATACCAGATGGTTATTCGTTCAAAAACATTGCGGTTGGTAATTTTAACCAGTACAGTTCTCATCACCTTAATTGTTGCTATTCAACTTGTATGGTTACAAAAAGTTTATTTGTACGAAGAGAAGCAGTTTAATATAAATGTTTCAAAAAGCATCCGCAGTTTATACACCGATATGGAACTGGTAAACGATGCAACAGATAATGTGCAGAAAGTAATAGAGAATATTAACCCGGATGTGTATTTATTAAAAATTGACTGCAGCCCCAACCTGGAGCAGCTTTGGGTAAACATAAAAGGCGAACTGACAGATTTTGATGTGTACACCGATTGCCGGGCTGCTATTTATGATAATGTAGCAAACAAATATTCTGCAGAACAATATATTGACCTTCCCGATGCTTACTTCCCGTCTGATAAAGAAACAGAGCTGCCTGTTTATAAACGTGATTATCCTTATATCGTATTATATTTTCCTCACCGGGGGCAATACATTGTTAAGCAAATGATGTTTTGGATTGGTTCAAGCGGCCTTTTACTGCTGGTTTTAATTGGCTTTGGTTTCAGTATCTTTTACCTGTACAGGCAAAAGTTTTTTAACGAAACACAAAATGATTTTGTAAATAATTTTACACATGAATTTAAAACTCCGCTTGCGGTAATTAAAATTGCTGCCGAGGTTTTACAACAGAAAAATATTATTGAAAAGCCAGAGAAGCTGGAAAATTATGCAGGTATTATTAATGAGCAAACATCGCATTTA
>JANNYY010000014.1:0-9143 GCA_031410355.1 Chitinophagaceae bacterium
ATGAAATTTTGCAAATTCTAAGTATTTCATTGCTGTGTAAAACCCCTTTATTAGAATTGTTTTCAAACTCTAATCCGCAATATGTCAAAGAACAAGAATGTAGTCAATTGACTATCTTTAGTTTATAACAAGACGCTAATGGTTTAATATATAAGATTTCAGACCGAAAATATTTATGCAGCTAATGCGCTTGTTGTACATAAATCACAGGGACAAACTACAGCATGTAATGACAAGATGGTTCGTGGGACACGAAGGCGCATTTTACTTTGCGATCGAAGTTTTTAACCAATGCCGTAATAGAATCTATTATTTATTCAATTTAAAACCTTCCACAATAATTGCTGTTGGCAGGGAAGCTTAACAAAGTCACCCGACAGGCTTATAAGTGGCAGCTAATAAATATCCCTACCTTTAAATCCTAAACCCAGCTAAATGCTAAAGTTCCTCTTCCTCATACTCCTCCCCTTTTCTTTAAAAGCCCAAACCGTTTTCAAAACTCCTTCAGGCGTAAAATTTCATTTGGCAACCTGCAGAATGGTAAAAAATGTTTCAGAAGAAATCTCAACAGCTAAAGCAAAAGAACTGGGTTTAGGTCCTTGCAAAATTTGTAACCCGGAAAATATTTATGGTGCCAGCGCCCCTGCTGTACAAAAAGCACAGGGACAAACTAATACCGCACAATGTAAGGGAATGACCAAGGCAGGAACAAGATGTAAGCATATGACAAGGATTGGCAATGGATACTGTTTTCAGCATCAATCTGGATGACCTTTTTTTGCACCCCGTGAAACGGAGAACTATCAATTGTTGTCGAAGTAACAGCTTTAAACAACCAAATTAAAAAATATGAATTATCAATTTACTAAAAGGTGCCATAATAAAAGCCCTGAAGAGATTTGGCAATTTTTACAACATGGCCTTAGCAATAATGTAATTATTAAAAGCATCAAAGATGAACTGCCATACACAGTAAATTATGTTACCAGCCTGGAAATCAGTTTTTCGGCAGCCTCCAGAAATGAAGGTACACCGGAGATAATAAGGCTTGAGGATTTTATTATCGTAATCAACAGTTTAAAAGATATGAAGGTGTTCAATACTGCGTCAGCGAAAGAAATGTTTAAGGGAACTAAAATTTATAAAAAACGTTCTCCTTTTTTTGCATTGTTACTTTCAGGTAATGTAATTGAAAAAATATGATTGTTGATTACCTCTGCCGTTGTAGGTAGCTGCATGCCCCCGATTTCTGGTTTTTAATCAACGGCATATCAGGCTCTAACATTTTTTCTCAGTAATAGCACTACATACTGTTATAATAAAATAACTTGTAGCAAAATTGCTGGAACGTTCCATAAAATATCAACCCAAAATCTAAGAAATGAAATTATTAAAATCAAAAGCATTTCTATTATTATTGGCCCTTTTAAGCTGGGGCTTCATTCATGTAGTACATGCTCAACCCTCTCTTTTTAGTTTTGAGAAATATATTAATGATAAAGGAGACACACTAAAATACAGGCAGCTTTTCCCCGATGCTGATACCCTCCGCAGATTTCCGCTGGTGGTTTTTTTGCATGGCTCTGGCGAGCGTGGCCATGATAATGAAGCCCAGTTAAAATGGGGTGTAACCAATTTTGCAACTGACGAGGCTATGAAATTGCATCCCGCTTTTGTTATTGTCCCGCAATGCCCTGCCAATTTGAGTTGGGCCAATTTCTCAAACACGAAAAATAATTCAGGGATATCACTTCAAGCCTCCCCTTCAAAACCTATGGAACTTGTAATTGCTTTGATCTATGAGTTTACAAAAAAATTCAGGGTTGATACAAACCGGATATACATAACCGGGCTTTCAATGGGAGGCTTTGGTACATTTGATGCCATTGAAAGGTACCCGCATTTGTTTGCCGCAGCGGTACCTGTTTGTGGCGGAGGCGATACATCAAAAGTAAATTCAATAAAGCATATTCCTCTTTGGATTTTTCATGGTGCAGAAGATGGTGCTGTGAGCCCCGATTTTTCACTTAATATGGTTGAAGCGTTGACTAATGCCGGGGCTCATCCTGGTTATACTCAATACCCGGAAGTTGGCCATTTTTCCTGGATTGCTGCATACAGTGATCCGTTAATGATTGAATGGCTGTTCAGGCAGCATAAATAAAAATCAGTCAGTTCTTACTTTTAGATACGCCTGCACTTTTCATCTTATTGCATAAACACATTTTTGGTAACGTTCTTCCAAAAACCAGATCTGGCAACGACTTCCTGTTCCCTTATGAATTTCATTACAGGCTCCCGATAGTTACCGGGATGTGAGGGCCGAAATTCAAGCAAAGCCTTTGTGCGGAAGGATTTTGGCAAATACCTGTTGAACCAGGTATAAAATCCAATCGGTATAACTTACATTTGTTCACTAAAACTTGCATTATGAAAAGATCAGTATTATTCTTAAGCGCCGTGTTACTTTTGTCACTGGCAAATGCACAAACATTAACCACACCGCAACCATCGCCCACGCAAACAGTAAAACAAAATTTTGGTTTGGGATCCATTGAATTAAGTTACAGCCGCCCCGGAAAAAAAGGCAGAAAAATAATGGGCGACCTCGTACCCTTTGGTAAAGTATGGCGTACCGGCGCCAATGCAGCCACCACCCTTACTTTCAGCGATGATGTAACCATCGGCGGCAAAGAAGTAAAAGCCGGTAAATATGGTTTGCTTACCATACCAGATGCTGATAAATGGATCATCATCATAACCAAAGATGTTAACGTAAACCAGCCATCGTTATATAAACCCGAAAACGATGTGGTACGTGTGGAAACAAATCCAATAACAACAACGTTCACCATAGAGAACTTTACCATCAACTTTGCCAATATTACCGGCACCAGTTGTGTTATAGAATTGATGTGGGAAAATACATACGTGCAGTTTCCTGTAACTGCCGGCACCGATGCCAAAGTAATGAAGCAGATAGATGATTTTATGAATAAGGATAACAAACCTTATTACAATGCAGCTTCTTATTACTACGATAATGGCAAAGATCTGAACCAGGCCTTAAGCTGGGTAAACAAAGCTTTGGAAACTAATAAAGAAGCATTTTTTATGTACCTGCTAAAAGCACGCATACATCAAAAATTGGGCGATAAAGCGGCTGCCAAAGCAGCAGCAACTACCTGTATAGATCTTGCTAAAAAAGCTAAAAATGATGACTATGTAAAAATGGCTACTGAACTAATAGCCGGTTTATAATTTAAAAAAATATTTTGGTTAGCAGTAACATGGCAGAGGTTGCATGTTACTGCTAACTTTTTTTATTATAAGCATTGCAGAAATGATACATGTTTTAACTGCAATGCTTAAAAAGTAATTTGTAGAACATGATTAGCTGGTTTGTGCAGGTATTGCACGCTTTGCATAAAGCCCGGCTGCATATCTGCGCCAGAGGGCATAAATTTCGGGCGAAGCCGGGAAAAATTTTCCTTGCCAGTATATCAATGGGTAACCTTTATCAAAGCCGGGTTGGATTTGTGAAAACACGGCCAGGGTTAAGTCAGAATACATTAATATACTACAAGTTTTAAGGTTTGCTTACGGCTGCTATTATTGATTACATGAATAAAGTAAAATCCCTTGCTTAGTTTCCCGGCGGGTATTGTATTTATCCTGTCATCAAGATCTTTTTCAAAAACTTTTGCACCTGCAGTATTAAATACCTGCATGATGGCATTATCTACATGCTCCTGCGCAATATTGATGTCCGTATATTGCTTAGCAGGATTTGGATATACAACATAGTTTGAACCCTGGAAATAAAATACATACTCTTCAAGCGAATAAACTGCACCTCCCCCGGCGAGTTCTAATTTTATCCTGTAAATATTTAATCCTTTAGTAAGATTGTTATCAGTAAAATTTACCAGCAGGCTGCTGTTATTCGATAACTGTTGTATTGGTCTGAAACTGCTGCCATCAAATTTTTCCAGTACGATTGTATTGATATGATACAATGAACCCAATGAAAGTGAAATAGCTGCGCTGTTATTCATTAATGTTGCAAAGAATGAGCGGATATAGCAACCCACACCCTGCAATGTATAATCAATAGTGTAACTTCTTACTCCCTCCCGCCCCGCAATAACAGGTGCAACTGCATAATACAGAGATGGGTTTGTATTTTTCTGCAGCACAACAAAACTATCCGTGGTAACTAACACAGGCTGCAGGTAACGGCTTCCTAATTTATATAAGCGATATGAATTTACCGTGGGCAGTTTGTTCCAGTAAAATAAAAATGAATCAGGACAATTAAAGCCAACTCCTGTTGGGGTTCTTGCAGCAATAACTACGGTATCGCTGGTAAACTGGTTTGCGCCAATCGTCATTTTTAATAAAGCAGCACTGAAAACAGCCGGTGCATTCCAGTTATAGTAGCCTTTGGAGAGGTCTGCTGCTGCATTGATCAGTTGCCAGGTATTGCCGTTATCAACACTGTAATCAAGTTTGCCTGTTGCCACGGTGTAAGATGAATTCCACCGCAACGTATTTGGCGATGAAGCAAACACCGGGTCGGGTGCTGTAGGGAAATGCCATTCAAAAATATCGGATGAATCAAATTGGTAAGCAACATAAAAATTTTGAGCAGCCGTGGTAACTGCATAACCTTTAACAGATACCTGGTAATTACCTGCCGCAGGATTATCGAGTGTAACCTGTTCTGCATTATTGAGACTATCTTTTTTGCGGGTGGCCAATTGTTTTAAAGAATCAATATGTGGAAATTTATTCAGCACCCAGGGTTTCCAGGTTTCGTTAGTACCGGTATTCAGTAACTCCAGGTCAAGATCATTGACCAATGCTTTTGCCGCGTTAACTGTTGCCGCAGGATCAGACCAAACCATGGTTATCTTCAGTTTTTTTAATCCTGCAGGAATGGATATAGGAAATGATTGTGCAGCCCCATTTGCAACGGTGCCGTTAAAGTACCGGCGCATTTGTAAGGTTCTTACTGCATTCAATGCGTTGAGGCTGCCAAATCCATTTGAATAATCTATCTCCTTATTACCCCGGTCATCTGCACTGTTAAGCAATACTGCCTTTATCAGTGCATTAACGGGCAACGATCCGTTCATTTGTTTATATTGTTGCTGCAACATTAATGACACTCCCGATACCAATGCAGCAGCACCTGAACTGCCATCAATACCAAAAGCTACCAGTTCGGGCTTAACCCTTCCATCAAATGCAGGCCCCTTAGAGCTTTGGAGGGCTACAATACTAAACGAATCTGTTGCTCCCACGGTAATAATATTCTTAGCCATTTTAAAACTTCCGGTTAGGTTGGCAAAGCCACTAATGCCCGTATAAGTACCCGTGGTACTTGCCAATGCACCACTGTTGCCGGCAGAAAATATATGCAGCAGAATAGGATCGGGGATCGTATTGGCATCATACACAGCAGCGTCGGCCCCATAAAAATTTTCTATGCCCACGCCATAAGAATGATTTTGTACACTCACATTATATTGTTGTAATACTGCAGGTGGATCCGGTAAAAGGTTTGCATAATTAGAGGACGAAATAACAGAAGCCCATGCAGCACCTTTACCCAGGTACCAGGAATTGCCGCCTCCTGCTATATTGGTAGCCATATTGGTTGCATGAGAACTGGTAATGGAAGAAGTAAGACTTGTGGTAAGATAACGGCCTGCAAAATCAATATCAGTTGTATCGGGCCTGTTCTCCTTTACAGAGACAGTCAGGCCATCTCCGTTCCATTGCGGAAATTTGCGATGCACTGTATTGATCCTGTTTGTACCCAAATCAAGATTACTTACAAGCACTTCTTCTTTGGGAATTCGTGTTCCGTCATCAACAAATAAAACTGATGGTAATGGTAAAACTGATGTTACTATTTCCCCGGCTGAAGCATTGATCATATAAAATGAAACCTCACCATACTCAACAATCTTTTGTGCAGAGAATTTCTGAGGATTTAATGCAAGGGGCAGGTCTTTCCCTGCTACCATTATTCTAAATAATTTTTTTTCATCACGTTGTGCTGAAACGATCTTAAACGCTAATGCAGGTGATAGTTTGTAATTGAATTTTTGTACCTGGGCTGTGATAGAGGAAGAGAAAATACAGCATATCAAAAAAATGAGAAAGCCATGACAATTTGAAGATAAGATAAAGGGACGAAATTTCATAAGCATAAAAATAGTGATTTTTAATAAAGTAGTGCCTGTATTACTCAAACTACATGCGTAAAAACGCTTAGAAAATTTACTGTGAATAAAAAAAGTTTTGCCTGGTGGTCCAAACGTCTTAACTTTTGTGTCTGTACATTAATAATTTCATTTTTCATTAATTAAAACCACACATCTATGAAGTACATGCTTAAATTATTTTCAGTTTTATTTATTGCAAGTATCGCTTTTACAAGTTGTAAAAAAGATAACAGTAATTCACCCGATGCCATTTCGCAGGAAACACTTTCAAAGATCTATGCCCAGGGTTTTGGAACATCAAATGTGCAAAAGATCGAAGAAGGTTACCTGGTTGAAGGGGACATTGTTCTTACTGAAGAATTTTTGAACCAAACCCCCACAGGTAATTTTTTGCGTATTGCAAACAATGAGCAATACAGAACTACCAACCTGGTAAGTCAAAATCGGACAATCACTATTGCGCTTGATTCTAAATTAAGTGCAAAAGCCGGATATACGGCTGCACTTGCAGAAGTAGCAAACAGGTATAATGCCCTGGGCCTTACCTTAACCTTCCAGGTTGTATCTTCAGGTGCTAACATAACCTATGTTGACGGACATGGTCAATATCTTGCATCAGCAGGTTTTCCCAGCGGAGGAAACCCTTATGGCACTGTAAAAGTGAATTCACAAAGTATTGGAACAGGAACTTCATCAACATTTGTAAATTTCTTAGCCTCTATCCTCGCCCATGAAGGTGGTCATTGTATTGGTATGCGCCATACAGATTATATGGACAGAAGTTATAGCTGCGGAGGTTCTTATTCCAATGAAGGCGCTTCAACTGTAGGGGCCATCCTCATCCCGGGCACACCATCTGGCCCTGATCCGGATAGCTGGATGCTTGCATGTGTATCCCGTGATCAAAACCGCCCTTTTAATGCAAATGATAAAATTGCTCTACAGTATTTATATTAATAAAATTATTTTCTTATTAAAACATCCCGCCGACAAAACCGGGGGGATGTTTTAATTTTTACTGTTGCGGCATTTCCTCAATTTCGATCCGCCAGGAATAAAAATAAAAGAATTTCCAATTCATTGCTTACATTTATCCCAACTAAACCAAAACCTTCTACTTATGAATTTTTTTGACCGCTTAAGCAGCGGATGGACAATAACTATGAACAGTTTCTCCATCCTTAAAAAAAACAAACAACTTATCATTTTCCCTGTACTTTCCGGAATATCATTGTTACTGATGATGGGTGTTTTTATCCTGGGCATTATGGCTGTTGCCGGCTGGGATGTGGGTTATATAAATACCAACAATGAGCTGGTAAATTATGCCATCATGTTTGGATTTTACTTTGTAAACTATTTCATTGTGGTGTTTTTTAACATGGCGCTTATTCACTGCAGCAAATTATATTTTGAGGGAGAAGAAGTGAGTGTAAGCACAGGGCTTAAATTCAGCGCCGGCCGTATCGGGGTTATTTTATCCTGGGCATTTTTTGCCGCCACTGTTGGCACTATTTTAAAAATAATACAGGAAAATACCGGCATAATAGGTAAAGTGATTACCGGATTATTGGGAATTGTGTGGGGCATCACTACTTTTTTTGTGGTACCTGTTATTGCGTATGAAAACCTTGGCCCTGTTGCAGCCTTTAAGCGTTCTACTCAACTCATGAAAGCAAAATGGGGCGAAAGCCTTGCAGCAACTTTCAGTATTGGTCTTATACAAATGGTTGTGCTGTTGCTGGCAGCCATACCTGTAATTTTAATTGCAGTGTATGTAAATATGATTGCAGGAATTTGCATAGGCATAATGGCCGGCTTTTTGATCTTTGCTGTGTTCAGTGCTGCTGAAACCATTTTTATCAGTTCGGTATATCACAATATTACCGGCAAAATTGATGATCATTTTGACCAAAAAATAATTGACAGTCTTTTTGTGGCGAAAAAATAAATTAGTTTTTCTTTTACGTGCAACGTCTCCCGAAGCCTTCAGTGCAGGCAGGAGACGTTGCTTTTTTTTAAGACTATAGCAGCCTTAATAAGCTCCTCAAACTATTTTATATTTTGAGTAATTGCCGATGCTGTATCGCTAATTTTTTTCAGCAGATTGCTTAATGTACTCATCATTTTGGATAGCCTGTCCATGGCCATTTGCAGCCGCAGGCTTTCCATTTCACCCATTTCACTCATGCTGTCTAATTTATTTTTTATGCTGTCTTTCGCAGCATCCATATCTTTTTTCCCTTTGGTTACGGATTCAAGCACCAGGTTATAATCCAGCCCCAGGTTTATTACCCCTTTTCTAATTCGGTTTGCCTGGGCAGCAGGAATTATACAGCCCTGTTTGGGCGTTGCAGATTTAACGGCAGCCTTTTTTTTAACAGGACTGGTTTTAATTTGAGCAGAAACAGTATTTTTTTTCATACAGATGATTTTTAGAATACAAATTAGAAAACTTAAGCGCTTTATTATTAATTTTTTTTAATTTTTGCATGCATTTTTTAAGTACCCGGTGAGCTTATAGCAGTTTGCACTATGCATATAAATTTAGATAAGCACATAACACTATGTGCATTACAGAAAATAAATAAACCCCTAAGAACTTTAAAGGGCCTACCTTTACCTTAATCAGCCTTAGCAAGGCACAGTACAATACAACCTCTGCCTTCTGCCTTTATAAAAGTTAAAGGGCTTTCTCAGATTAAGATTGTAATACCAGCACTAACTATTTATCAGCAGTTTCTATTGTTTTAATCATTGTTAATGAAGCAGGGAATCATGTACCGGCTTTAAAAATAATCACATCAATCTAAAATAAAAATTATGAAAAAAAGTATTTACTCCATTTGTTTGCTGATGGCATTATTAACTGGCCTGCAGGGTTTTTCTCAAAAATATAAAACG
>JANNYY010000015.1:0-4636 GCA_031410355.1 Chitinophagaceae bacterium
GCTGTATTTTTCAGCATCTAAACTTTCCAATGCTTTTTTAATAAGTGTATTCTTGGCCACTTTCATTTCCACCTGCTTATTAAAGCAATGGTTGCGTAATTTACCAACCTGTGCTACTGTTAAGCTTTCTGTATCGGTTATGTAGAAGTTGTTATATTGCTCAAACTTACCTTTCAGCAGCTCAATCACTTCATTTTTTTCCTGTTTTGTCATATCAATTATTTTTATCCACGCCTTAAAAGACGTGGCAATTCAGATTTAGTTTTGAACAGATTTTGTATCAATTGAAATACCCGGACTCATAGTGCTGGCCATGCTTACACCTCTTAAATAAGTTCCCTTAGATGATGATGGTTTTAATTTCATGATAGCATTGATAAGCTCCTGGCTGTTTTCAGCGATTTTTTCAGACGCAAAACTTACCCTGCCGATAGAAGCGTGAATGATTCCCACTTTATCTACCTTAAAAGCAATTTTACCACCTTTTAAATCATTGATCGCTCCTGCAACATCATTGGTTACTGTACCTGTTTTAGGATTGGGCATCAGGTTACGCGGACCTAAAACTTTACCCAGTTTACCAATCTTTGGCATTACTGAAGGCGTGGCTACAATTACATCAATATCTGTCCAACCGCCTTCTATCTTGGTTATAAATTCTTCCAAACCAACAAAGTCAGCACCAGCTGCAGTAGCTTCGGCTACTTTATCTGGCGTACACAAAACCAATACACGTTTGGTTTTACCGGTTCCATGAGGCAGAGATACTGTACCACGGATAGCCTGGTCAGCTTTCTTAGGGTCAACACCCAATTTAATATGCAGGTCAACTGAACTGTCGAATTTTGTTGTGTTTACTTCTTTAACTAAAGTTGAAGCTTCCTTTAAGGAATATGCTTTATTAATATCAACCTTAGTATTTGCTACTTTTCTTTTTTTCGTAATCATTTTTTACAAATTTTTGGTTGATTATTAATTATCCCAGGGGGCTTTACCATCTACTGTTAAACCCATACTGCGTGCTGTACCGGCAACCATTTTCATGGCACTATGTATTGTAAAAGCATTAAGATCAGCCATTTTATCTTTGGCTATCTCTTCTACCTGTTCCCAGGTAACTTTCCCAACTTTAACACGGTTAGGTTCTTTACTGCCGCTTGTAAGTTTAGCAGCGTCCATTAACTGAACTGCAGCGGGTGGGGTTTTAATGATAAAGTCGAACGACTTATCAGCATAAACGGTGATTAATACAGGAAGCACTTTACCCTGTTTGTCCTGGGTTCTGCCATTGAATTGCTTACAGAACTCCATGATGTTAATACCTTTAGAGCCTAAGGCAGGTCCTATTGGCGGTGCCGGATTTGCCTGTCCTCCTTTACACTGGAGCTTGACATAGGCGGTGATCTCTTTTGCCATTTTTTTACTTTTTTTGGTGATAACGTCACGCCAGCGGCGTAACTCCCAAGTCAATAATATCTACTTAAAGAACTATTTGGGGCGGCAAAGGTAAGGGAAACATTGGTAAATTAAGCAGTTTAAAGGAAAAAATCTTAATGTTTATTGGCTTTCTGCTTGCAATTTAGAAATTGCTGCGTAAACAGCCTTAACTGTAATCCTGTCAAGGTCTTTGGCTTTTTCTGATAACTCCTCATAAGGTACCATCAATTCTTCTCCATCTTCAGCTTTCCTCGAACTGATGCCGTTCGTTTTTTTTGACTCCATCCAGGCTGTATGTACTTCTGCAGAAACCTGTTCAATATCGGGTAATACACTCATCTATTTTAAATTTATTACTACAAAAATACAGCAGATCTTTTAGCAACGAAGAAAGTGAACCATTTTTTTGGCATAATTAATGACTTATAATATTAAAATGAAAAAAATGAAAAAAATTACATTATTAATGCTTTCCGGAATAATCATCTTTCTTTCGGCTTGTGAAACAATTAAA
This sequence comes from Chitinophagaceae bacterium, assembly GCA_031410355.1. Lineage (GTDB taxonomy): Bacteria > Bacteroidota > Bacteroidia > Chitinophagales > Chitinophagaceae > Ferruginibacter. Next base: position 1,952 of record JANNYY010000015.1, read on the forward strand.
AATCTCCCAACCAATACTTCAGGCGGCATTTTTTCTTTAAATGGAAACTGGAGATTATCAACTACTACAGATAATAATGCACAGGTTGGAACAGTAGTGACTGTTACACCTGCCATTGCCAGCGCTTTTGTAAAAACCTTTGAAAATAACAGCTATTGCTACCGCACAAGTGATGAGGCCTGGAAATCTTTAAGCTCACGATCAGGAGGAGGTTTTACCATTCAATCGTTAGCTACCGCCTGTAATGGCACTGCCATTTATAAAAGCGGGGAGATTACTGTGTTAACCAATGACAAGGTAAGAGTAACTACCAAAACCAGCACTGATGCAGCTTTAGTTCAGGAATGGACAAGGGTTGTAAAATGATATATACTTTCATAAAAAAATGCCATCAAAAAAATTTGATGGCATTTTTTTATGAAATATTTTAAAAATTAAATTACCAGAATTCCTTTCGCTTCCATAGTAATTTCTTTCTTAGGTTCTTTAATAGCCTCAATTTCGGCTTTGCTTTTGCCTGCATCCTCTGCATAGTGCTTCAACATTTCCACCGAAGTTTCTTTTAATGTAGCCTTTCCATCAGCAACAATAGTTTTTCCGTTCATTGATAAAGGCACAAAAAAGGAATGGTCTTTCATTTTAATCATGACGGTACCATTTTCAGTTTCCATTTTTAACCAGCATCCTTCCATTTTGCAAACTTCTTTTACTTTACCTGTAACTTTTACATCTATAGATTTTGTGCTTTGCAATTTAGCAGCCAGCTCATTAGCAGCAATAGCGCCATCAGCCGTAGTTTTTTTACCAAAGGTCATTCCTGAATTAGCCTCTCCCTGCGGTGGCTGAGCCATTAAACAAAACCCTAACATCAGTACCGGGATAAGTAATAATAATTTTTTCATGTTTATAAAATTTATTAGTAAAAAAGCCATTAAAGTGGCTTTGCAATTTAAACAATTTTTTCAACCTGCATATAACTTAGTTCTACCGGGGTAGCCCTGCCAAATATCTTAACCTGTACTTTAAGTTTTTTCTTTTCGTCGTTTACCTCTTCAATTACACCGTTAAAATCGTTAAAGGGCCCGTCAATGATCTTAATGGTTTCGCCAATTATAAATGGTTCACTCATGGTCATCCCTCCGGCATCGCTCATCTCATCAACCTTCCCCAGCATTTTATTAACTTCTGCTTTACGCAACGAGATAATATTTCCTTTAGATCCTTTGCCATCGGTTAAAAAGTGCATCACGTTGCTGATATTGCTCATAGACTGAATCATATCATCATTCAGTTTTCCATCAGCCACTTCAATCATAATATAACCAGGATAAAAATTACGCTCACGCATTACTTTTTTTCCATTTAAAACCTTGTAGACTTTTTCAACGGGCAAAAAAACCTGTTTTACAACAGTCGTCCAGCCGTTACGAACAATATCCTTGTCCAGGTATTCTTTAATTTTTCGCTCTTTGCCGCTTACAACACGGAGCACATACCATTTACTTTCTTTCTCGGTTTTTTCAACCTTTTCCACTACAGGTGTTGTTGCTTCCATATTCTGTTAATTAAATAACTTGTAAATAAATTTCATTGCATTACTGGCCACAAAATCCATGATCCAAACTACCAATGTAAGCATTAATGTAGCCCCCAATACAATCATAGTAGATTGTTGTAACTGATCCCAATTGGGCCAGGTTACCTTATGTACCAATTCTTTATAAGAATCTTTGAGGTAGGCAGTAAATTTATTCATAACTAAAAAAATGTGCAGATATGCAAATATGCACATGTGCAAATGAAAAAATGTGCAAATGTGCAAAAAGCAAATATGCAAATGTCAAAATAACTGAGTCTTTATTTGCAAATCTGCATAGGCACATTTACAAATTATCCAGCACGGGAACTAGGATTCGAACCAAGATCAAAGGTTTTGGAGACCCGTATGCTACCGTTGCACCATTCCCGTAAGAAAACTAAAAGCTATTAGCGGTTAGCCAATAGCTTTTAGCATATTTTTTCAAAGATAGTAAATTTATTTATTAGCAAAGCCCTTTGGCCAAAAGCTAACAGCTAAAAGCTAATAACTATCTACTCTTATTTTACAATTTCAGTTACCTGGCCGGCACCTACTGTACGGCCACCTTCACGAATCGCAAACTTTAAACCTTTTTCCATAGCGATTGGCTGAATTAATACAACATTTAATGAGGTATTATCCCCAGGCATAACCATTTCTGTTCCTGCATTCAACGTAACTTCACCAGTTACATCTGTAGTACGGAAATAGAACTGTGGACGGTATTTGTTGAAGAATGGAGTATGACGACCACCTTCTTCTTTGCTTAATACATAAACCTCACCTTTAAATTCAGTGTGCGGCGTAATAGAACCCGGCTTGCAAAGAACCATACCACGACGGATCTGAGTTTTCTCAATACCACGTAATAAAAGTCCTGCGTTATCACCAGCTTCACCTTCGTCCAATAATTTTTTGAACATCTCAACACCTGTACATACAGAAGATAATGGCTTTTCCATTAAACCTACGATCTCAACTGGTTCACCAACTTTGATACGGCCTCTTTCGATACGACCTGTATCAACAGTACCACGTTTAGTTGATTTACCATTCCTGATGAGTGTTGAGGATGTATTCTCATTCACTGGTCGTGGTACTGTTGC
>JANNYY010000016.1:0-2093 GCA_031410355.1 Chitinophagaceae bacterium
TATATTAATGATGGCAAAGGTAATTTTATGGATATGCCTGCGGAGAAATGCAGGGGCCTTACAGATGCCGGTATGGTAACAGGTGCGGCATGGGCTGATATGGATGAAGATAAAAAAAACGAACTGGTTATTGTTGGAGAATGGATGAGCCCAAAAATCTTCAAGTATAGTAATAATGGATTTACAGAAATACAAACCAATCTCTCAGGTATTTCCGGTTGGTGGCAAACTGTTACTGCAGCCGATTTAAATGGCGATGGAAAAAATGATCTTGTACTGGGTAACTTTGGAGAAAATTTTTCGCTGAAACCGGATAATGAAAATCCACTTAAATTATTTTTAAACGATTTTGATAATAATGGCCAGGTTGATAAGATTCTTACACGAACGGTTGATGGTACGGATAAACCGGTTTTTATGAAAACGGAACTGGAAAGCCAGATGCCGGTATTGAAAAAACAAAACCTGCATAATGCACAATATGCTTTAAAAAGTATCCAGGATCTGTTTAGTAAATCGCAAATGGAAAAAGCATTTGTAAAACAAATTAATTATTCAGCCTCATGTATTGCTTATAATAATGGTAACGGAAATTTCAGTATTACAAAACTACCAATGCCTGTTCAGCTTTCTTCTGTTAAAGCAATATTGCCTTTAGATGTAAATGCAGATGGTTTTATTGACCTGGTGATGGGCGGAAACGAGTTTGGATTTCAACCGCAACTGGGCCGTTTGGATGCAGGCGATGGTGATGTGTTGATAAACGATGGTAAAGGTAATTTTGCAGTGATGAACCAAACCATTGCTGGTATTACATTACCGGCGCAGTTGAGGGATATTGTTTTGGTAAAAAGAAACGGCAACGAGGCGATATTGTTTTTACAAAATAATGAATTTCCGGGTTTATACGAATTAAAAACGAAAGCAAATAAGCCTTTAATAAAATAACGGTTGCAACCTGTATGAATAAATTATCTGCCAATATCATTTTATCTGCCTCTTGTTTTTTTGCTGTTGCCTTAAGCTCATGCAAGCCTAAAAAAGCACAGCTTGGTCCTGCTTTATTTGAAGTATTGAAAGAAGATAAAACCAATTTACATTTTTCAAACAATTTGAAACCTACACCCGAGTTTAACATGCTGAAATACATGTACTATTACAATGGTGCTGGTGTTGCAGCAGGCGATTTTAATAATGACGGCAGGATAGATCTTTTTTTTGCCAGCAACCAGGGGCAGAACAGTATGTACCTGAACGAAGGTAATATGCAGTTTAAAGAAGTAACAAAGGAAGCTCAGATACCGGTTGACAATGCATGGAGTACAGGTGTGAGTGTAGTTGACATCAATAACGACAGCCTGCCTGATCTGTATATATGCCGTGTTGGAAATTATAAAATACTAAAAGGAAAAAATCAACTGCTGGTTTGTACAGGAATAAAAAACGGTGTGCCGGTTTACCAGGATGAAACCGAAAAATATGGATTGGGGTTTTCCGGCTTCAGTACACAATCTGCCTTTTTTGATTTTGATGATGATGGTGATCTGGATATGTTTTTAATGAACCACTCCGTAAATCACAATGGAAATTTTGCTCCCCGTGCAAATTTTTTAAATACCTATGATAGTTTAGCCGGCGATCAGTTTTTTAGAAACGATAACGGGCACTTCACAAATATCACCAGGGCATGTGGCATCAACAGCAGTAAAATAAGTTATGGTTTGGGCATTGCCATCAGCGATATTAACCTGGATGGCTGGCCGGATATTTATATTGGTAACGATTTTCATGAAAATGATTACCTGTACATCAACCAGAAAAACGGCACATTCAAAGAAGAATTGAATGATCATATCATGCACACCAGCCAGTTCAGTATGGGTGTAGATGTTGCTGATATCAACAACGATGCTTACCCGGATGTTGTTTCGATGGATATGATGCCTTACGATCCCGTAATACTAAAACGTTCGTTGGGCGAAGATCAATACCAAACCAGCCTGGAAAAAAGAAAATATGGATATAATCACCAATACTCCAGGAATAACCTGCAGCTAAACCAGAGAAACGGCATGTTTTCTGAAACCGGCTTC
>JANNYY010000017.1:0-2279 GCA_031410355.1 Chitinophagaceae bacterium
AAAAACCTGACAGAAAAATATCCCGATGCAAGTTTATACCAGACACATTTTGATATAATTGATGAAAACGGAGCAGTAAGATCTGATTGCGATCCCATGCCCGAAAGGCAGACCATGCCTGAGTTTTTTGAAAACACCCTGAACAACGGAGGTGGTTTTGTAATGCGCAGTGCAGATTATGATGCTGTAGGCGGCATTCCCATGTATCCCGGTTTTTTCTTTACTGATTTTGCTTTGTGGATGAAACTTACAGCCATTTCATACAAAGCCACTTCTACTGAAAATCTTTTCTCTTACAGACATCATCATAAAAATACAAGTTCAAATTCATCGGTAATTAATTTCACCAATGGGTTGGATGCGTTTTTAAATTACCTGTACGAGTTGAAGCAAACCGATACAGCATTCAAAAAGACATTGAATACACAAGGGAAAAAAATTGTTCAGCGTTATGTGCAATCACTTTCTCACCGCTTGTTACGGGAAGATATAAAAGCCCGGAATAACTTTACTGTGAAACAACTTGTTAAAAAATTTGAGGCTCATTTGAACAGGCTTACTGATACTTCAAACAACCTGGCTTCAGATTTTAAAGTGAAGATGGCGTTGTTAATAGACAGCAATAATTTTACCAGGAGATTATTTCTCAGATTTAAAAAATTATTCCCAAAACCGGTATTTAAAAATTAAACGTTTCAACCTAATCAGAATAAATGGCCAGATTTAGTATTGTAATGCCCGTGTTGAATGGAGGCGAATACGTTAAAGAAAGTGTGAGTTGTGTGCTGGCCCAAACGGTTACTGATTTTAATCTGCATATTTTAGACAGTGGCAGCACCGATGGTACACTTGAGTGGATAGCTTCACTAGGCGATTCCAGAATCATCGTTCACACATCCAACGTTCTTTTAACAATACAACAAAACTGGGCCAGGATGAAAACGATTCCACGAAATGAATGGATGAGCATTGTTTGCGCCGATGACAACCTGTATCCCGATTACCTTGAAGTGATGCAATCGCTTATTGATGCCAATCCTGATACATCTTTATTTGGAACTCATTTTGATTTTATTGATAAAGACGGCGCTTTTATAAGTACGATGACACCCATGAGTAAACAGTTTACCGTTTATGAGTTTGCCGAAAAACTAATCACAAATGAAGTAGGTGTAGTTTGTATGATGTTAAGGTCGGCCGATTTTGATACAATGGGCGGTGTGCCGGAATATCCCAATTTCCTGTTTGCCGATTTTCCTTTGTATATCGAATTGGCAATGCTTTCCGGCAAAGTGATCCTATCTCCCAAAATATGCCTGGCTTACCGGTTGCACGATCTAAGCACCACAAAATCATCTGTAAATGAAACCTATTACCTGGCTTTTGACAGGTATATAAATTATTTACACTCCTTAAAAAATAAAGATGAAGGCTTTAATTCGGTAATTGATAAAACAGCTAAAAACTTATTGCAAAAAAGAGGAATTGAATTTGTAAACAAAGTGCTGCACACTGCACCTGCGCAGCGAAAATCTTATAAAAATATTCATACACTTGTACAAAAGCAGAAAGGATATGCAGATTTATTGATTGCAGAACAGCACTTCAACCTGGAAAACCTTAAGGCTGTAAAAATTGCCAAACTGATAGATAAGACATGGGTTACCCGGAATTTATTTATCGCTTTTAAAAAGGTTTATAAAAAACCGATTTTGAAGAATAATTGAGATATGCTTTTTAAGCTTTAAATTTCAACTTTATTTACAGAAGCCGATGATTTCAAAAACAAGTAAAGGCTGGTTAACCAAAAACCTGTATTCCATATTTTATTGTAAAAGATATGTTGAGCAGGTACTGATGTTTCCCTTTGTGTTACTTGGAAAATGTATTGCTTTATTAAAACCGCTCAGGCAGCAGTATGATGTTTTCTTTTTTTTTCCTTCCTACGAAATTGGTGGCGCCGAACGGGTGAATGCTGAAATAATAAATGCAGTTGCAGATAAAAAAGTAATCATCTACTTCACAAAAAAATCGGCAAACGACGGCATGAAGCATTTTTTTCAGTTGCCGCATGTTACTATTAAAGAAATTAATAAATGGACAGATAACAAATGGATTTACTGGGCCAGTTTTATTTACAGGGGAATATGCAGCCGGCACATCAACGGCCAGGAAAAAGCACCGGTTGTTTTTATAGGGCAATGCAATTTTGGTTATAAATTAACGCCCCATATCAGTCGCAGTATAAGAATACTTGAATTGATTCACATGCACGACCC
>JANNYY010000018.1:0-3549 GCA_031410355.1 Chitinophagaceae bacterium
GGTTTTTACGCTTGAAAGATTGAAAAAACAATTATCGGGGCAGATCAACCGGGATCAAAAAATTGTTTTTGATGGATTAAATGCCACCAGTACAGTAAGGTTTGCTATGGATAGTATATTAAAAGGATTAAAATTTGATACGACTGTTGTACAGGCCGTAAAAAACAGCCAGGAAGTAATTGATTATATTGCCAAAACTGAAAATGCAATTGGTTTTGTTGGTATTAGCTGGATTGGAAACCCTGAAGACAGTACACAGGTTAATATGTTAAAAAATGTAAAAATTGCTTATGTTTCCTGTACGGTTTGCCATGATGAACCTTTTGTAAAACCAATGCAGGCAAGCATTTTAACCCGCCGGTACCCTTTGGTACGTGGTTTGTATTATATACTAAAGGAAAATTACAACGGACTTGGTACAGGGTTTGTAAATTTCTTAAACCAGGAAAGGGGACAGTTGATCTTTAAAAGAGCATATTTAGGAACCCGGATGGAGTTTGGTGTTAGAAGAGTAAAGATCAATCAAAAATTATAAAAAAATTATTAAGATTTAATCTTTGAATGTTTGGAAAATTAATAATATTGTAAAGACTTAAACAACAAAATAAAATGAACAAAATAAAATTTACACTTATCCTGTTAACCAGTTTTCTTGCTATGAGTTTTAGTAAGGCACAGACTATTGAAGATGGTAAAAGATTTTTATACTATGAAAAATTCATCAGTGCAAAAAATGTTTTTCAGCAAATATTAACTGCCACTCCCAATAACGAAGAAGCAGCTTATTGGTTAGGACAAACTTTAATAGGCCCGCAGGAAGATAAAGACATTGCCGGCGCAAAAGCTGTTTACCAAACAGCCCTGGCAGCAAATCCCAACAGTGCATTATTAAATGCCGGTTTGGGCCATATTGACCTGCTGGAAGGAAAGACCCAACAGGCACGCAGCCATTTTGAAACAGCTTTAAGCCTGGGTGGTGCAAAAAGTATTGATGTACTCGATGCAATAGGTTTTGCAAATGCTGATTTTGACTCAAAATTTGGCGATGCCGCTTATGCAGTTGAAAAACTGGTGCAGGCAACAACTATCAAAAAATTTAAAGATGCAAGGGTAATGACTGACCTTGGCGATGCTTATCGCAAAGCCGGCGATCCAGCAAACACCCAGCCCACTTATGAAGCAGCTTTGGCCATTGATCCTAAATATGCAAGGGCTAAATACCGTATTGGAAGAATTTATCAGTCGCAGGGACGTAACCAGGAAGCAATTTATTTACAATATTATAATGATGCCATTGCATTAGATCCAAATTATGCACCGGTATATTTTACCTTGTACCAGTATTTTTATGAAAACGATGTTGTAAAATCTGCGGCTTACCTCGATAAATATTTAGCAGCAAAAGGCAGTGATGAACCAAACGCATGTTTTCTGAATGCCCAGATGAAATTTGCGCAGGGGTTATTTGCTGAGGCAATGACAGCTTCTGATAAGTGTATCGCTGCAAGTTCAACTCCTTATCCAAATTTGTATGGCCTAAAAGCTTATGCCAGCTATAAACTTGGCGATTCAATTGGTGCAAAAACTGCCTTTGATCTGTATTTTCAAAAACAAAAACCTGCAAAAATCGGTGCCAGGGATTATTTTACTTATGCACTGGTATTGCTGAAATTTCCGGGCAATGAAGCATTGGCTGGTACTTTTATGGAAAAGGCTGTTGAATTAGACAGTACAGAAATTGGTAAGGTAACCATGTTAAAACAAGTTGCTTCTGTTTACGAGGCCAGGCAAATGTTTGGTGATGCTGCCGTTTGGTATGAAAAAATTATCTACGTTAAAAAAGCACCTGGTAAAACCGATATATACAATGCAGGTATTGGATATTACCGTATAAAAAATTACCCCGCAGCTATTAAAATGTTTGACTTGTATGCCCAGAAATTTCCGGAGGATATATTTGGTTACTATTATAAGGGAGGCTCACAGGCGGGTATTGATACTTTAATGACTTTCGATTCCACTTATCAGACTTATACAAAAGCTGTAGCCATTGGAGAGGCTTATCCTGATAAATCAAAAATATTACCCCTGTTAAAAGGGAGCTACAGGTATTTAATTATTTATGCAGCCAATAAATTAAAAGATAAAGAGTTGGCTTTAAGTTTTGTTGATAAGGCATTAATTTTAGACTCTGCCGATGTTGAACTTCTCGGCTTTAAAGAATCTATTTCTAAAATGGGTGCTCCAAAGCCTCCTTCAGCCAAACCTCCAGTAACCAAACCTCCAGTAAACAAGCCTCCTGCAACCAAACCCGCAGGTGGTAAAGCCCCTCTGCCAAAAAAAAAGTAACGTCCGTAGTTAAGAAATCGGTTGTAAAGAAAAAGACATAAATATTAATAAAGCCCTGTTATAAAAAGATAACGGGGTTTTATTTTATTCCATATTGAATATTGCTTGTGCTACCGTATTTTTGCCGTCAATAACAGCGTATTTATTATGGAGTTTTTTTTATTACAGGCTACCGATGTAAATAATGCGGCAAATTACCTGCCTATAGGTCTTCAAATGCTTTTTGCAGTGGGATTGATAGCTACTATCATTGTGCTTTCTAACTACCTGGGTCCTAAAAGGGCCACCGCAGATAAACTACAAAATTTTGAAAGTGGAATTGAGATTAAAGGCAATGCACGCCAGCCAATGGCCGTTAAATATTTCCTGGTTGCTATATTGTTTGTTTTGTTTGATGTGGAAGTTATATTCTTTTACCCTTATGCCGTAAACTTCAGGCAATTGGGCTGGAGTGGATTTGTGGCGGTGTTGGTATTCGTGTCTTTATTTATTACAGGGCTGGTTTATATATTTAAGAAAAAGGCTTTGGAGTGGGAAGAGTAGGAATGTGCCAATTTGCAAATGTGCCAATTTGCAAATGTTGTAAATAGAATTGAATTTCAAAATGAGTATTCTCAATTGGCACATTGACAATATTTGCCAATTTGCATATTAATATGTCTCGTCCGGTACAATTTAATAACACCATAAAATTTGAAGGTATTCCTGAAGGATACATGGGAGAAGGATTTATGGCAACTAATTTGGAAAAGGTAGTAAGCCTTGCCCGTAAAAATTCCATCTGGCCTTTGCCCTTTGCAACCAGTTGTTGCGGTATCGAATTTATGGCCACAGCCGCCAGTCATTACGATTTGGCCAGGTTTGGTGCCGAGCGTATGAGTTTTTCTCCACGCCAGTGCGATCTTTTACTGGTGATGGGAACTATTGCTAAAAAGATGGGCCCGGTTTTACGGCAGGTTTACCTGCAAATGGCAGAACCCCGCTGGGTTTTATCTATGGGTGCATGTGCCTGCTCCGGAGGAATTTTTGATAGTTACTCTGTATTACAGGGAATAGATCAGATCATTCCTGTAGATGTGTATGTACCCGGTTGCCCGCCCAGGCCCGAAGCTGTATTAGACGGTTTTATGAAAATACAGGACCTGGTAAATGCAGAGGGATTGAGAAGAAGAAATAGCGACCAGTATAAAGAATTGATGA
>JANNYY010000019.1:0-3295 GCA_031410355.1 Chitinophagaceae bacterium
CACGCCGTGGATAAATAAAAAATGGTGGATAGTGATTTCAGCAGCGGCTTTCTTATATATATCCTGTAAATTTCTAAAAAATACCTGGCCCGTAACTCCTTTACATTATGCTGTATTGATTGCAGGCATGGCAACCCTCATTATTTTTTCCGGGTGGTTTAAAGGAGGATTAACCACAGATGACAAAAAACAACGGCTATGGCTTGTGGCTTATGGAATTGTATTTGTTGCCGCTACTTTTACTGTTACAGACATCATTGCCCGTAGCAGGATATACTTTCTTTACTTCCTGGCTTATGCTGTTATCAACCTGGTAGTTGCCGCCATGTTGCTTGATAGAAAATACGGCATACGTTCGCTGCTTATTTTTTCTCTTGCAGCACAATCAGGGTTTGCCGTCGCGGTGATAATAGTATCAACTGTAACTAAATCAGCGATGGGAATCATCACGGGCAGCATATTTGTTTTGATTTTTGGCGCAGCTTTAATAAGGCTGATGACAGGCAAGAGACCCGTCGTAATTACCAGGGTTAAAAAAATACTTAACGATGTTGGTCAATCAGGATAATATTTCCGTCCGGATCCATAAACCGGCTTTAGTCCAATAATTTGTTTGGCTAAAGCCTGCATAAATCTTCATCTTATCACCGCCATGTGAACAGGATCATGCGTAAAGGGCGGTTCAAATTGAATGCCCCTAACTCTATGCCCGTAGCAATTGGCATTGCACACACCGGGGCTAAAAAAATCGCTTGCAAAAACCTGCCGGTACTAAGTATTTAATTTAGCATGCAAACTTTCTATAGTATCGTAAGCGTAAATTCCTATTCGTTGCTGAAGTATAGATTTTGGAGACTCTGCGCAAAACTGGTAGTGCGATCCTAATATTTGTTTTACACCTATTTCAATACAATGATTAACTAATTCTGTATTATAAGAACCATCTGGAAATGCCAGCGTTTTTACCTTTTCTCCGGTCAGGCTTTCCAAATAAGCGAATGATTGGTCTATTTCGCTTTTTGCCACATCAAACTCTAAGTTTGCTAAATTATTATGCCAGTATCCATGGCTGCCAAGGGTGACCAGCTTATTTTCTGATAAAGTTTTTATCTGATCGTCATTTAATAATTTCCAATAATCACTGTAATCATTTTCAGTCATGAAGTTTGATATTTGGGAAAATATTTCAGTATATAAATTTTTGAATTTTTCGGTGCCCCCTATGGGGTATTGTTTGATAAATTTTTTTAATTCCGGAAATTTGCCATGCTCATTTTTGTGGAAATTTTTAGAAAATATTTTAAAAGGCGATTGTAATTGTGTTGTAGCAATGTCCACCAAATCAGCCCAAAGAATCGGGATATCCATGTTACCGACAGCCGTGACGTATATAGCCACAGGGATATTATATTCATCTATCAGTGGATAAACATAATCCAGGTTGTTGGCATATCCATCATCAAATGTTATACATACACTGCTGTTGTCAGTTATAAAATCATCTTCAAAAGCCTGGTCAACATCAATGATATTATAATTTTTTTTGATAAACTGTAAATGGTTTTCAAAATTGTTTTGTGAAATAAACCTGTAGTTGAAATCCACATTCTGAAATAAATCTACACCGTGGTACATTAAAATTTTTGCCATCAGATAAAAATAAACGAAAATTTCGTTAGCTCAATCATTTTAATTAGAATGCTGGCTGGGTTTGATGCTTTGCCGGAATTCATAATATCCAGCCAAGAAATGAAGCCCAATCGAAAAACTGATGATAAAGTTAACAACAAAAAACCAGATAGAATTACGACTGCCCGAACTGCTGCTGATAGCGAACTAATGAGGATTTATTTGTACAAAGCCTCACTGAGTGTGCAGTTATTGCCTGGTTAACTAAAAAAATCTGTTTTGTAATGCCGGCAATGTGCAATCTATCTCAGGCACATTAAAAGCGTTGTTTCTAATTTAACCTCGTCATTTGCCCAATGTCCATAAATTTCAACGTATGGAAGTTCCGTCTCAAAACCCCTGTTCTTCAATTCATCCCTCATATTTTGTGCCACCTGCTTTATTAGATTATAGGGGCCAATGTGTTTGCAGTAAGCATATTTTATAAGTGTAATACTTTTTTGTTCCAGGCCAGTGTCATATTTGGGTGTATCGTAAAGTTCAACACCTGCAAACACTTTTTCATTTGGTTCATAAACCCAAATGTTAATCCCTTTATTTTTTAAATTGTTTGATTTAACAGACTGCCACATTTTGTCCATTAATTTAAAGGCAGTTCCGGCATAGTTATTATTTATAGCAATCCCCGAAAAGCCATAAATGTTTAACGTTAATGGTTCATTAATTATTTCAAAATTCATTGTCGTGAATTTTAGGTGGTGCAACCGTAATGTTGAGCTGCAATGGCTGCTGCAAAACCTGCAGCCCAAACTAGTATAGTAACGGGCTACTTCTCCTTCTCCACCCTTGTTGGCGTATCCATGCCGCTAACAATCGTTTTACTGCTGATAGCAATGGCTTTAATAATTTCAGCCATATTGTTCATATCAAGCGTGGTTATTTCATCACTTTGTTTATGATAATTGGGTTCATTGTTTGGCGCTTCTTCCATTTTAGAAGTGGATATGGTATGTGCAGGCACGCCCAAAGCAGCCAGGGTAGCATTATCGCTGCGGTAAAATAAGTTTTGAGCCGGGTAAGGGTCTGGTTCAAATTTAAATTTAGAACCGCTAAGATTAGCCTGTAAAATTTTGCCCATATCGCTTTTTTCGTAGCCGGTAATATAGGCGCTGTTGGTTCCCCATTTGCTTTCGGTACCAATCATTTCAATATTAAACATAGCCACTACCTTACCGGCATCCATCTGTTTGCTGAAGTAACGGCTGCCATAGCCGCCAATTTCTTCGGCGGTAAAGGCAACAAAAATTATAGTACGCTCATTGTTTTTTAACTGGCCAAAATATTTGGCCAGCATGATCACCGCTGCCGTACCGGCCGCATCATCATTGGCGCCGTTATAAATACTGTCGCCGGTTTTATCAGCTTTGCCAATACCCAGATGATCGTAATGCCCGCTAAAAACCACGTATTCATCTTTTTTTGATTTGCCAGGTATTACCCCAACTACATATTTTAGCCTTTGCTCAGTTAATTCGTTTTTAATATGCAGGTTAATGGAAGAAGGATTGAGGTTGGCTGTTAAAATAAATATTTGCGAAACCGGCGAAACAAATTTAGCATTACCGGTAAACCGTTTCATTCTTGCAAAGCGGGCGGCATGAGCGGT
>JANNYY010000020.1:0-1899 GCA_031410355.1 Chitinophagaceae bacterium
CAAAGCAGAGCTAAAACAAAAGATTGATGCAGGTGTAGCACAAACAGTAACTCAAAATATTGCAATAGATAAACCTGCATTATGGGATATTGAAAATCCGCAGTTGTACAAAGCCATCACCACAATTGTTATCAACAAAATACCGGTTGATGAAATAACGGCGCCGTTTGGTATCAGGGAGATTAAGTTTGATGCACAAACCGGTTTTTCTTTAAATGGAAAAAACCTGAAAATAAAAGGTGTTTGCCTGCATCACGAAGCAGGTGCGTTAGGCGCTGCGGTTCCCCTGAATGCCTGGAAGCGGCGTTTTCAATTATTAAAAGAGCTGGGCGTAAATGGTATCCGTACATCGCACAATGGAGTGGCGCCGGAGTTTCTTGATCTCTGCGATAAAATGGGCATGCTGGTAATGGATGAAACTTTTGATACCTGGAATGCTGCAAAAAGCCATGCCGAAAAAGGATATAATCTTTATTTTACTGATTGGTGGGAGAGAGATACGAGAGATATTGTTATGCGTGACAGGAATCATCCATCCATTGTTATTTACAGCGTTGGTAACGAAGTGCATGATAACCTCAACGACTCAACCGGTTTCAGAAAATATAAAATGCAGCAGGATCTTTGTCATGCTTTGGACCCAACAAGGCCTGTTACCATGGCTTTGTTTCGCCCGGCATTATCAAAAGTATATTTTAATGGTTTTGCAAATACAATGGATGTGGTGGGACAGAATTACCGGGAGAATGAATTGGTGGTAGCACATGATAATAATCCAACCTGGAAAGTAATTGGTACCGAAAACAGGCTTGAGCAGGCTGCATGGATCCCTTTGAGAGACAAGGCTTATATGAGCGGACAATTTTTATGGACAGGTATTGATTATTTGGGAGAGGAAGACTGGCCGCAGGTTGCACATGGTTCGGGATTATTGGATAAGACCGGCGGCATAAGAGATGTAGGTTATCAGCGGCAAAGCTGGTGGAGCGATAAACCCATGCTGTATGTAATGCGTAAGCAGGGCAATGCTGGTGCAGGCGATTGGATAAGCGACTGGAGCCCTACGGACATAGATACGTATGATGAAGCAAAAATTCAGGTGTTCAGCAATTGCGACGAAGTGGAATTGTTTTTAAACGGGGTATCTGTTAGTGTGCAGCAAAGGCCTGCAGATAATGCTTCGCCAAGATCATGGTCAATTACTTTTCATAAAGGCACTTTAAAAGCCATTGCAAAAAATGCCGGCAAAGTGGTGGCAGAGCAGGAATTAACTACAGCAGGCAATCCTGCAAAAATTGTATTAAGTGTTGACAGATCAAACATCGAAAATAGTTGGGATGATGTGGTATATGTTACTGCCACAGTAACTGATGAAAACGGTTTGCCTTGCTTAAATGCAACAGATAAAATTAAATTCACTACAGAAGGCGCTGGTTTTATTGCTGCAGTTGATAATGCCGACCTTGCCAATTCCGATTCTTATTTAAGTAAAGAAAGATGGGCTTACAAAGGAAAATGTATTGCCATCATTAAAGCCAATGCAAATACGGGAGTTATAAAAATAACTGCTGGCGCAGATGGTTTAAAAAGCGGGAGTATCAACATCAATATAAAAAATTAGACATGAAATTTTTATGTAGCACAGGTGCGGTCATTTTTTTATTTTTTTCTTTCACCAATTGTGATGCACAACGCCAGATGGAATATTTAAATCGTGGAGTATATGCTGTTCGGCAGGATAGCGGAAAAGTATTGGTAAGCTGGCGTTTATTGAGTAATGAGCCGGATGATATTGGTTTTAATTTATATCGTGCCAACGGTGATTTGAAATATGGTACTGATAAACAATTTAAGCTGAATAAAAAACCCATTACTAATTCGACAAATTTTGTTGATGAG
>JANNYY010000021.1:0-2481 GCA_031410355.1 Chitinophagaceae bacterium
AACCCGGGCAATGTATTATTTATGTCTTTAAAAAATTCGAAGGATGAACAATCAATTTTTACATTATCTGTAATATTATTTATGTCAATAACCATCCGGGGTTGTTGATTATTCTGATGTTGAGGGCCCTGGAAGATAACAGCATAATAATAAATGAGATTGAATTGATTTTGCCCGGGAGGTATTGTAAATGTATAGGAAACTCCTTCGGCCTGTGCTCCGGCTTGATTATTTCCTAATTGAATGGAGTACCCGCTGCCATTGGGGCAGTTTCTGGGAAACCTGCCGTAATTATCAATGCCATTTCCTGGATTTGAAGAAAGCATTTGAAAACGGGAAGGGTAAAGATTGGGATTAACCGGTAAATTTGGGTTCCAGTTAATGGTGTTTTTGCCATTAAACACGGTTACATTTCCTACCCAGCATTGCCAGCCTGTAAAATTGCCCAGTTCAAAATCTATATTGGGAGGGCATTGTGCAGGAGTAATTTTATTTATTGCCAATAAAAAAATCAGCAAAAAAAAATATTTTAATTTGAACCTGTAAAGAGCAGCGGTTTTTATGTGTATTTGTTTCATTTTATAATTTGGCAGCTTTAAAGTTACTATAAATTATTTTTAAAGCTTTTATATCACCCGTATTTCCAAAAAATAATTAATTTAGAATATGTAATACAGTAAAGGACAGCATTACTCAAATTAACAAAAGAGCTTACAATGACCACTATAAAAAACTCCAAAGGCAACGGGACTGTAAATTCTATATCCGTTGTAATAAAAGCGGGATTGGTAACTGTTGTGTGGAATGCTCACCTTTATTGTGCGCAAAACAATAATTCAGCAGCTTAAAAAATTTATGATAACTGTTGAAACATTCCGGCAAATGGCGCTTTCACTTCCTGATGCAATTGAATTGCCACACTTTGACAGGGCTTCCTTCCGCATAAATAAAAGAATTTTTGCAACCCTTGATGAAAAAAACAAGATAGCCGTACTGATGTTTTCGCCGCTTGAACAATCGGTGTTTTGCAGCTTTGATAAAACCATTATTTATCCCGTACCCGGTGGATGGGGGCGACAGGGTAGTACCATTTTTGAATTAAGTAAAATAAAAAAGGCAATGATGAAGGATGCTTTAACAGTTGTTTATAAGGAAGTGCTGAATAAAAAAAAGAAATAATTATGGAAAGGTTAATAAATATTCATATTGAAAAGTTACCTGAAGGTTATTACCTGGCAACTTCAAATGAGCTTCAGGGATTGGTTGCGCAAGGCAGAACGATTAATGAAACACTAGAAATTGCAAGAGATGTTGCCAGAATAATTCTTGAATCGGGAACAAAAAAAGAAAAAAAAAAGCTACTCCGCCCCCATGGCAGATTGTTTCATATCCGTAGCCAGGTTCTTCCCTAAATATTTTTCTATCCACGCATGTACCAGGTAAATTACGGGGGTTAATAAAACAGCCACTACAAATTTGTAGATATAATTGCCGGTGCCAGTAACCAATACCTGGTGCAGGCTCCACGGTTCGCCCTGCCCGGTTTGAATGCGCTTGCCCACATAAAAAGCAATAAAAAGAACAACAAAACTGTCAACTAATTGTGATACTAATGTTGAGCCTGTTGCCCTTAACCAGATCCCTTTTTCACCCGTCATTTTTTTTATGCGGTGAAAGATCAATACATCAAGCACCTGCCCAACTAAAAAAGCAATCATTGACCCGATGATGATCCACATGCCTTGCCCAAAAATTCCCCTGAAAGCATTATCAGGTTTATCAATACCATTGCCTATACTAAAATATTCGGATGGAGAAAGATTGATGGCACCGGTGAAGATGAGAAAGGCATAACTGATCAACCCAATAGTGAGATATGATAAAAATTTCACGCCCCTGGTACCGTAATATTCGTTTATAATATCGGTCATAATAAAAACAACAGGCCACAATAATACACCGGCAGTTAAATGAAAACTGAAAGGGCTGCCAAACAAATTGATATTGGCACGGGACACACCCACTGTATCTTCCAGCGAAAATATTTTTACGCCGATCACTTCGGCCAGCAAAGCACTGGTAATAAAAATGCCCCCGAGTAAAATAAAAAGTTTGGTGCTTTTGTCTTTTAGTATGCTGTGTATCATCTTCCTTATTTAAAAATGAAATGAAAATAAACCTGGCAGCAAAAAATAATAATGTTAAAGATAATTATCCACCCCGGTATCTTAATGTTTGCTTTAAAAGAATAAAAAATGAAACACAAAAGCAAAAAAAGCGCATTAACCACAATAGCGCTATAGCCAAGGATGACCAATGTGTTTTCAAGCCAGGGTAATGGTAAAACCTGGCTGCTGTTGCCCTGCCGTTGTTTACCCATTTCTATGTACCAAAAAATAACAGATACCAAAAAACAGGCGTTGCAGAAAACAGTAATTTTTGAAAAGAAGCGCATGAAGGAAAGTTAATGGTTTGGTGTTA
>JANNYY010000022.1:0-1634 GCA_031410355.1 Chitinophagaceae bacterium
TGCCCATTACTTTTATGCCTTTGGCCAAAAAATATTGTAACAGGTATCCATCGTTACTGGCTAGTTCTATTACCTGGCTATTTTCATTGTAGCCAAAGCGTTCCACCATTTTATCGGCATATACTTTTGCATGCTGCAGCCAACTTGTGCTATAACTGCTGAAGTACAAATAATTGCTATCGAAAATGGCATCACTTTTCTTGTACTCATCTACCTGTACCAAAAAACAATTTGCACAGGTATAAACTTTCAGGGGATAAAAAGTTTCAGGCTCATTCAATTCTTCCTTACTTAAAAAAGAATTGGATGCCGGTGAATTTATTAAGTCAATAAAAACATCTTTTAATTCTTCCTTACAAAATCTGCAGTTCATTTTATAATCCTTTAAATGTTGAATCAATTAACGGGTGATTGGTATCTCTTTCTGATATTTCAGCAATTGCCAAAGGCCATTGTATATTTATTGTTTTGTCGTTATACATTATACCGGCTTCTGCAGCAGGCGTATAAAATTCAGTATGATGATAAATAAGTTCAGCATCATTTGTCAGCGTTTGAAACCCATGCGCAAAACCAGCCGGTATGTACAGCATTTTTTTATTTTGTGCCGATAATTCGGTACCAAACCATTTCAAAAAGGTAGCTGAGTCTTTTCGCAAATCTATAATTACATCATAAACAGCGCCGGCAATACAACGCAGCATTTTAATTTCTGCATAAGGCGGATTTTGAAAATGCATGCCTCTAACTGTTCCTTTTTGTGCCGAATAAGAATGGTTGAGCTGCACCCATTCCTGCTGATGGCCTATCTGTTCAAATTCTTTTTTACAATACGTACGTGCAAACCATCCCCTGTTATCGCCATGAGGTGTTAGTGTAATTTCATAACTGCCTTTTAATATGGTTTCGGTAAAGATCATAAAGCCATATACTCATTTATCTGCTTAAAAGTAAATGCCGGTACTCCATCAGTTTGTTTATACCATTTTATTGTCCATTCAATAGCATTAACAGCATTCAGCTTTGGCTGCCAGTTGAGTTTATTTTTTGCTTTGCTGATATCTAATTTTAAAAGATGCGCTTCGTGAACCTGGTTTTTATCGCTTGTATCTTTCCATTCTCCGCTTTGCCATGTTTCAATCGTCATCTCTACCAATTCTTTTACGGTAAGATGATCGGCCGGGTTGGGGCCAAAATTATAAGCCCCCGAATATTTAACCGGATCATCATTTAATAAACCACCTAATAACAAATAACCACCCAATGGTTCCAATACATGCTGCCATGGGCGCACGGCAAATGGATTACGAACTTCAATAGTTTTTTCATTCTTCAAAGCTTTGATAATATCAGGAACAATTCTGTCTTCACTAAAATCGCCGCCGCCAATTACATTACCTGCACGAACAGTAACAATTCCTTTTTTATGCTGCTCAATTTTATCAATATTAAAAAAAGAATTACGGAAAGCATTTACAACAATTTCGGTACAGGCTTTACTGGCGCTGTAAGGATCATATCCTCCCAGCACATCCAACTCATTATACAAAATATCCTGTTCCTTATTTTCATACACTTTATCGGTTGTGATGATTATTACCGAGCATTTATTTGTAAGCTGATTTACTGCCTCC
>JANNYY010000023.1:0-2487 GCA_031410355.1 Chitinophagaceae bacterium
ATTTTATTCTTTAAAAGATATGGCAATCGATGGATCGGCCTTTGATTTTGAGAAGCTAAAAGGCAAAAAAATAATGCTGGTAAACACAGCATCTGATTGTGGTTATACCGGCCAGTATGATGACCTGCAAAAACTGAGTGAAAAGTATAAAGATAAATTAGTTGTCATCGGCTTTCCGGCTAATGATTTTAAAGAACAGGAAAAAGGAACTGATGAAGAAATTGCGGCTTTTTGTAAATTAAACTTTGGGGTAAGTTTTCCGTTGATGCAAAAAAGCAGTGTAAAAAAAGGCACCGATCAAAATAAAATATTTCAATGGCTTACAGATCCCGCAAAAAACGGCTGGAATAATCAGCAGCCTTCGTGGAATTTTTGTAAATATATGGTGGATGAGCAGGGCAGGCTTACAAACTATTTTGGATCAACCATTGAACCACTGGGAAATGAAATTACAACAGCATTAAATCAATAAAAACCATTGTATGTTTCCCCAAAAAGATCTCAGTTTTATTTACAAATATTTTATTGCCGAAAAACAGGAAAGCCTTTTGTTTCTGATCATCGGTATTGTGGCCGTTTTACTTGCATCAGTGTTCTGGTTTTTTATAAAAAGCAATCCATCTTTTTTTAAAGGTGCGGCTATTCCTTTGCTGGCCATTGGCCTTATTCAAATAGTTGTGGGTTATACTGTGTATTCAAGAACTGACAAGCAGCAGAAAGATATAGCCTACAACATAGGCATAGAACCGGTTTCCTTTGTTAAGCAAACAGAACTGCCCCGCATGAAAAAAGTAATCATAAACTTTGTTGTTTACCGATGGGTAGAGATTGCCTTTATTATCACCGGGCTTGCTTTAATTATTGTTTTCAAATCAAATCCTGATAAATCATTTTGGTATGGGCTGGGTATAGCGCTGGCCATACAGGCTGTATTAATGCTGGGTGCGGATTATTTTGCGGAGAAAAGGGGAAAGGTTTATACCGAAGAATTAAAGAAGATAATTGCTTAACAGGGTCGGGACGCTAAAGCGGCCTGAACCCTGTATGTAAGAAACCCTAAGGTTTGCAAACGCCTGCAAGCATTTTTAATAAAACTTTTTAATTAATACATCACTCATCTTATAATTTAACCGGTTACGAATATCATCTTTGGTTAATCCTGTGAGATCAAAAAACAATGACTTATTACATAGTGTGCCTTTACGGGCATCAATATAATCAAGGTAAGATGAATATGGCCAGTCACTGAGTGTCTTTACCAATCCGGCTTCAAAGGGATTATTGTGAATATAATAAAAACAACTTTCAAGATAATTTTCCTGATTGCCTTCAGTTTGTTCTGATAATATTTTAGCTTTTGTTTTTTGTTGAAACAAAGAGCCAGTAGTTTTATTTTGCTTATTTATGGCCTGGGAATAACTGCTCAGCAGCGTCCCAATCCTGTATGCAAATTCCTGCATAGGTTTGCCGCCAAAAGATTTCCTTTCAACAACACTTTTTTCATTTGCCTGTACGATAATATGAAAATGATTTGGCATTAGGCAATAACAGATAATTTCTGCACAGGAAAAAAGTTGTTCTCTTAGCTTTTTTATAAAGAAGATATAATTGCCATCGTTAAAGAAAATAGGTTGTTTATTGTTACCCCTGTTGTAAATGTGATAAATTTCATTTTGATTGAGGTGCATGCAGCTTATTTTTAGAGTCGGGTCGTTTAAGCGACCTGAATTCTAAAATACAAATTAAATCAGAATGCTGGCTGGTTTTTACTACTTAATATAGGGTTAGGCCGCTTCTTTGCTTCGCATAAGGTTAACATCCCACCTTTGCATAAGACTTTGCCCCCAATGGTTCAGGCCGCTCCTTTGCTTCGCAAAGGTTAGCGTCCCGACCCTTTTTATACCGGGCATTTCTCATGATAATTAACCAACTCAATCGGTGTTTTTTCAAATTCATAGCCGGCATACTTCATCACAATTTCATCCAGTACTTCATTAATCTCTTCAACTGTATTAAGCGTAACTAATTGTAAACGGTAATCTTTTATGCCGGGCATGCCTTTTAAATAATTGGTATAATGCCTGCGCATTTCAAAAATGCCAACTTTAGGCCCTTTCCATTCAAAAGATTTGTGCAGGTGTTTTTTACAAACTGCAACCCTGTCTTCAATGGTAGGTGGAGGTAAATGTTCGCCGGTTTCCATAAAATATTTTATCTCATTAAATATCCATGGATACCCAATGGCAGCACGGCCAATCATGATGCCATCAATGCCGTACCTGTTTTTATATTCCAAAGCTTTTTCAGGACTGTCAATATCGCCATTGCCAAAAATGGGAATGGTAATACGTGGATTGTTTTTTACTTTGCCTATCAGTTCCCAATCTGCTTGGCCTTTGTACATTTGTGTTCTTGTACGGCCATGTATGGCCAGCGCTTTAATGCCAACATCCTGCAGGCGCTCTGCCACTTCTTCAATATTTTTTG
>JANNYY010000024.1:0-5929 GCA_031410355.1 Chitinophagaceae bacterium
TTCCTGGCACCCGATACCATCAATGAATTATTTGATTCGCTTAAACTTTTAGAAAAATTAGAAATTAATTCAGCCGGCACTGCAGAAATAACAGGTTGGGAAAATACGAAACGCAAAACTGAACTGCATAAAATTCCCCAGGCTGTAATAATATTTAAAGAGCTTATTCAATATTATGGTGTTATAGAATTACTAAACCAACTTCTGCATAATAAGTTTGCAGATTTTAATACATTTAAAAAATCACTCTCGGCCAAAGTGCAGCGCAGTGAATGGCTAAACATTGGCGGGCAAATGATTCAAAAAACTGAAATAGAAAACCTGAAACGAAATATCAGATCGGGCAAAGTAAAAAGCTGGGATGAACTCCATGATTTTTACAGGCAACAGGGTATTGGTTATGCTGCAGACAAGTTAAATCATGGCTATACCTCTTTACTTGAAATATTAAACATAACGCCAAAACAGTTTACTCCTGCCCTGCTTAAACAATTATTGATGCAGGCGCTTGATACAAAGGAATGGATGTGCAAAGGTATTTTTGACTCAAGGGCAAAAGATTACAGCAACCCGTTCCGCAAAATGGTTTACGATACCAATGAAGAGATGAATAAAGTTATTGGGCGTTTGGAAGACAATAGTTTTATTCAGCAGCAGCTTGCAGATTTAGATGTGATGAAGAAGCAGGTGAAAGCGGTTGTAAAAAAACTAAAATTGTAACCCAAGGTTTTATTCAATAATGACAAAGTTTTATTCAGTTTTTCTCTTCCCTTATTATTTAATGATTGTCTAAATTTGGAATCAGATTCCAAATTTAGACAGCAGATTTAAACTCCGCCTATCAACTAACAGCATTACAAAGGTTTCTTAAATTTTTATTCTGTATGCAGTGGCCAGGCACCTAAACATTATCTTTGCCCTTCAAATTTTAAATGTGAAAAAACTTATTTCTTTTTTTCTTTTTACCGGAATCCTGTTCTCCGCCAATAGCCAATCAATTACCCAGATAAAAAAGATACTCGATACTACCAATAACCCAATCGGTTTTGTAAAATATGTTTTGAAGAAAAAATATTTTATTGATTCCATAACCGTAATAAGCACAGCACAATTTATGGGTAAAGCCGACAGTCTGGCTTATCATGGTAAAGTTGGCAAAACTTATGGGCCGTTTAAAAGAGAAAATATACTGGTGAAGATATTAATGAAAGCTCCTAATACATTTTATCATATCAAACACATACTGATTGATACGTCAGTTTTTGATCAAGCCTTTGCAGCATCTCTTGCTGACAGCATTATGTGGAAAATAAAAAACGGAACAAGCACCTTTGCATCGCAGGCAAATATTTACAGCGCCGATTATGAATCTGCCGCTAAAGGTGGCGACCTGGGCTGGTTTATAAAAGGCGTAATGCTGCCACAACTCGATAAAGAAATGGTAAAACACAAAAAAGGCGACCTGTTTAAAGTATGGTCAACATCAGGCCTGCATATTGTAAGCATTGCCGATAATCCCAAAGAAGATACGGGCTATGCTTTATTGCTGCGGGTTATTTTATAAAATATTCCAGCGCCAGTTCATACCCCTTCAATCCCAAACCACTGATTACTCCTTTTGCTTTTGCAGAAACATAAGACAATTTCCTGAAATCTTCCCTGCCAAAAATATTGGAGATATGTACTTCAAGTACGGGAGTAGTAATAGCTGCAATCGCATCCCCTATCGCAACAGATGTATGTGTATAGCCGCCGGGATTTAAAATAATTCCATCATAACTAAAACCAGCCCGCTGAATTTCGTTGATCAGTTCACCTTCTACATTACTTTGAAAATAAGAGATCTCTATGTTGGCATATTTATCGTGTAAAGTCTTCAGATAATTATCGAAGGTTTCTCCACCGTAAATATCCACTTCCCGTTTGCCCAGTAAGTTTAAGTTTGGCCCGTTAATGATTGCGATTTTCATAGCACTAAATTAGCACACGAATTGGACGAATTACACGAATAACACGAATTATTTTATCGTGTAATAATAACTGAATTCGTGTAATTCGCCTAATTCGTGTTTATAAGAGAAATAAACTCATCAAACAAATACCTGCTGTCGTGTGGGCCTGGCGTAGCTTCCGGATGATACTGAACTGAGAAAGCTTTTTTATCTTTTATTCGGATGCCTTCAATACTGTCATCATTTAAATTAACGTGGGTAATTTCAATATTTGCATTTGCCCTTACCGCTTTGGGATCAACACCAAAACCATGGTTCTGCGTGGTGATCTCACATTTGCCGCTAATGATATTTTTTACCGGGTGGTTTAAGCCACGGTGGCCATGGTGCATTTTAAAAGTAGGAATATCATTGGCCAGCGCCAGCAACTGGTGCCCCAGGCAAATACCAAATAAAGGTTTATCTGCCGCTAAAATTTGTTTTACTGTTTTAACCGCATAATCCATTGGCGCAGGGTCGCCGGGGCCATTGCTGATAAAATAACCATGCGGTTTAAACTGCTGCAGTTCATCAAAACTTGTTTTTGCGTTATGCACTTTTACATAAGCACCTCTTTCAACCAAACAGTTTAAAATATTTTTTTTGATACCAAAATCAAGTACAGCAATTCGTAAGGCACTGTTTTCATCACCTACGAAATACGATTTATTAGTACTTACCGTTGATGCCAGTTCCAGCCCATCCATTGATGGCACTTCCTTTAATATTTTTTGCAGTTCCTCAACATCTGTAATTACTGAAGAGATAATGCAATTCATGGCACCCTGTGTACGTATATGAGCAACAAGCGCCCTTGTATCAATGCCATCAATGGCCACCACCCCTTGTGCTTCAAAATATTCCTGTAAAGAGGCATCGGCCATAAAACGGCTGTACCTGTCTTCCAGGTTGCGGCCAATAACGGCTTTCACTTTCACGCTGTCACTCTCCACATCGGCAGCTTTTACGCCGTAGTTACCAATGTGTACATTGTTCATGATTAAAACCTGTCCGTAATAACTAGGGTCGGTAAACACTTCCTGGTAACCAGTCATACCGGTATTAAAACAAATCTCGCCGGTAGCAGTGCCGGTTTTGCCAAAAGCAGTACCGTTAAAAATAGTTCCGTCTTCTAAAATTAAAATGGTATGGGGTGTTTTTGTATCAGGCATGTATTATAAAGGTTTTGCAAAGAAACACATTGAAAGGGATATTGAACAAATAAATTTTTCACATCTTATGCGTCTGACGGTTCTAAACCGTCTGACGCATAAAAAAACTCCGGTAAAAATACCGGAGCTTATATAAACACTTAGTTTCAAGTTATATTGAGCTGAGTCAAACTTATGCTTTAGCTTCTTCTGCTGTGTCTGTTGCTTCTTCAGTTGCAGTTTCTGTTGTTGTTTCTGTCGTTGCTTCAGCATCAACACCAGCTTTCTTCTTAGCTCCACCAGCACGGCGGGTTTTCTTAGCAGGTTCTGCAGCAGCAGTAACTCCTTTACCGTAAATCTCATTAAAGTCAACCAGTTCAATCATCGCAATTTCAGCGTTATCACCGGTTCTTGCACCTAACTTAATAATACGGGTGTAACCACCGGGGCGGCCCGCAACTTTTGGAGCAACTACAGTAAATAATTCTTTAACTGCGGCTTTATCATTCAGGTAACTGAACACAATACGGTGATTGTGCATGATGGCTTCCTTACTTGCTGTACTCTTTGTTTTGGTGATCAATGGTTCAATGTAAACACGTAAAGCTTTTGCTTTGGCCAATGTTGTTGTAATTCTTTTGTAAGTGATCAACTGGCAGCCTAAATTCATTAAGAGGGCTTTTCTGTGAGAAGCCGTTCTGCTCAGTTTATTACCTTTTTTTCCGTGACGCATGACATTTGTGTTTTAATTCGTCTGTACCGTGTCAGGAATTACAGACTACTTGTGAAAAATGTGCAAATATGCAAATGGGCAAATATGCAAATTTCTAAAAAATGAATACTATTTTTTTAAAGAACTCTCTTCTGAATGTAACATTTGCAAATTTGCATATTAGCAAACTTGCACATTACCTTACTCGTCATCCAACTTCAACTTGCTCAAATCCATTCCAAAACTCAATCCTCTTTCATGCAATACCTGTTCAATTTCACTCAAAGATTTCTGGCCAAAGTTTCTGAATTTCATCAGGTCTTCCTGCTCGTACTGTACCAGTTCGCTTAACGAATTTATCTTGGCAGCTTTTAAGCAATTAAAGGCACGTACAGAAAGATCCAGGTCTTCCAATGGTGTCTTTAATACTTTACGTAACTGTAAGGTTTGTTCATCAACCAGGTCTTCTTTTTTATCTTCTTTGGTATCAAAAGTAATATTCTCATCGGTGATGATCATCAGGTGCTGAATTAAAATACGGCTGGCCTGCTTCACTGCATCTTCCGGGTGAATGGTACCATCGGTAACAACATCCATGATCAGTTTTTCAAAATCGGTACGCTGCTCAACACGGGTATTTTCAATAGCGTATTTTACATTCTTGATGGGCGTGTAAATAGCATCAACCGGAATATATCCAAAGTGTGAATTCTTTTCTTTGTTCTCCTCGGCAGGCACATAACCACGGCCTTTGCCAATAGTAATTTCAATGTCTAATTTAGCGCTGCTGTCCATAGTGCATATCAACAGCTCAGGATTCATTATTTCAAAAGTAGGCGAACCCTCGCTTATCATCCCTGCAGTAAACTCGGTTTTGTTTTTAATAGAAAGTGTCACTTTCTCCAGGTTCACTTCATGCTCAACTTTTTTCTTAATACGAACCTGCTTCAGGTTTAAAATAATTTCTGTTACATCTTCAGTAATACCTTTTAAGGTTGCAAACTCATGATCGGCACCGGCAATGTTGATACCAATAATAGCATAACCCTCCAACGAGTTCAGTAAAACCCTGCGCAGAGAGTTACCGATTGTTACACCATAACCTGGTTCAAGCGGGCGAAATTCGAAGATGGCTTCAAACTCGGTTGCTTTCTGAAGAACGATTTTATCTGGCTTAACAAAATTTAAAATTCCCATTTGTATTTTGTTGTTTTAATGTTTAAAATTTTTTTGTACCAAGCTGAATTTTTTTATTCAGTTTCATTGGCGTCGCACTCTTGTACAACAGGCCTTTATTCATCTTTAATTGTGTTTTGCACATCTCGCAAACATCTCCGCCGGTTCCCCCTTCAGGGGGCGGAGGGGGTTGCTCTTACTTACTGTACAATTCCACGATCAGTTGCTCCTTAATATTTTCAGGAACACTTTCCCTTTCAGGATAAGTAATAAAAGTACCCTGAGAAGTTGTTTCACTCCACTCTAACCAGTTAAACTTGGCATTTTTGCCACGTAAATTACCGGTGATAGATGTATTAGCTGCACTTTTATTCTTTAAGCCAATTACATCACCAGCCACACAACTGTAAGAAGGTATATTAAGAACCTCACCATTAACGGTGATGTGCTTGTGCGATACCAACTGGCGTGCAGCCTGGCGGCTTGGCGCAATACCCATACGATATACGGTATTATCCAACCGGGCTTCTAATAATTTTATAAGATTTTCACCGGTAACTCCTTTACGGCGTGCAGCTTCATCAAATGTTTTGCGAAATTGTTTTTCCAGCAAACCATACGTGTACTTTGCTTTTTGCTTTTCTCTTAATTGTAAAGCATACTCACCTAAAGTTTTACGCTTGCGGTTAGCACCATGCATACCCGGGGGGTTGCTGTTCTTGGTTAACCATTTTCCATTACCTGTAATGGGTTCTCCGAAGATCCTGGAGATTTTTGTTTTGGGGCCTGTGTAACGTGCCATAATTGTTATAGTGGTCTTTTAGTGACGATGCATCATTATAAAGACCTTTTAAAATGAATAATGCACCCTTTTTTAAATTGGCAATTGACAATTAGCA
>JANNYY010000025.1:0-9394 GCA_031410355.1 Chitinophagaceae bacterium
TGTGGATATGGTAAATAAAAACTTACCCAAATTTAATGAAGGCAGGGCATCCAGCATACAGGAACAAACCATTTCCGTAAACCGCCGTGGCGGCCAACCCGTGCAGTTTGTTTTACAGAATGTGAATTTTGAAAAATTAAAACAGGTACTGCCCAAATTCCTGGAAGAAGCCAATAATAACCCGGTTTTCCAGGGGCCGGATGTTGATCTTAAATTTAATAAACCTGAATTAAGGATCATCATTGACCGTTTAAAAGCAAGCGCACTGGGCATTTCTGTACAGGATATTAATGAAGCACTACAACTGGCATTAAGCAACCGCCAGCTTGGTTTTTTTACAAAAGATGGAAAACAGTATGTGGTGATGGGACAGGTAAGCCGTGATGACAGGGATGACCCAACCGACCTGAAATCAATTTATGTTCGCAATAATGCCGGTAATCAAATTCCATTAGATAACCTGGTTAGTTTTGAAGAGGACAACAGCCCTCCTACCATTTACCATTTTAACCGGTACAAGTCGGCCACCATTTCTGCAGGGCTTGCCCCTGGCAAAACGGTTGGTGATGGTATAAAAGCCATGCAAGGCATTTCAAAAAAATTGCTGGATGAAACTTTCAGTACCGCACTCAGCGGCTCATCCAGGGATTATGCCGAAAGCGGCAGCAATACCAGCTTTGCGTTTATTTTGGCGCTGATATTGATCTTCCTGATACTGGCGGCTCAATTTGAAAGTTTTATTGATCCCCTCATCATTATGTTTACTGTACCACTGGCTATTGCCGGGGCATTGCTGTCGTTACAAATATTTGGACAAACTTTAAATATTTTTTCGCAGATAGGTATGATCATGCTGATAGGTTTGGTAACTAAAAATGGAATTTTAATTGTGGAGTTTGCCAACAAAAAACAATTAACCGGTTTAAAGAAAATACCGGCCGTGATGGATGCTGCTGTAGCCCGTTTCCGGCCAATATTAATGACAAGCCTTGCCATGTCGCTGGGTGCATTGCCGCTGGCATTGTCTTTAGGCGATGCATCTACAAGCCGCATACCATTGGGCATTGTGGTGGTGGGCGGCATAATGTTTTCGTTGATACTAACCTTATTTGTGATCCCGGCCATGTATTCTTTCCTGTCAACAAAGAAAAAGAAAAATGCACTGGAGGAACTGGATGAAGCGGCAATGGTACCAGCAACAGCACAGCAAAAAACTGATAGGCCGCCCGCAGTGCCTCGAGGACAGGATGATTCTGTGAATGATATAATTTAGACTTTAACCAGACATAATAAATTGATGAAATTTTCTTTTAAAATATTGAATCTCTTTTTGCTCTTTATCATTTTCAGTGAACCATTATTTGCACAAAACAAATTAACAGTTGAGCAGGCTATTACAGCAACCATTGAAAATAATTTCGATATACAACTCTTACGCAACGATTCCATTGCTTATGCCTTAAATAAATCTTATGCCCGTGCTGCTTTTTTACCCAGGGTAAATGCAACAGCAGGTTTGGTTTACAATAACAATAATCAAAAACAGGAGCTGGCAGACGGTACCAAAAGACAAAGCAAAGGTGTACGTTCAAATAATTTAAACAGCGCAGTACAACTTAACTGGACACTTTTTGACGGCTTTAAAATGTTTGCCACCCGTGATAAGCTGTCGCAGTTTGTATTGCTTGGCGAACTGAATATTAAAAACCAAATAGTAAATTCGGTTGCAGCGGTTATCAACAACTACTACAATATTGTTCGTCAAAAACAACTGCTGAAAGCCATTGAAGAGCAGATGAGCATTAATGAAGAACGTGTAAAACTTGCCGAAAAAAAACTGAGTGTGGGCCTGGGTGCCAAACCCGATTTGCTGCAGGGCAAGGTTGACCTGAATGCCCAAAAAGCAGCACGCCTTAAACAGCAAACTTTAATTGAACAGTTAAAAGAACAACTAAACCAGTTGATGAATGTAGAGATGAACACCCGTTACGAAGTAACGGATACTATTCCCTTTGCAGATAATATCATTTTGGGGGATATTATGGGTGCTGTTGAAACAACCAACCCGCAATTGCTGGTAACCAAAAAAAATATTGATATTGGTAAACTCACTTTAAAAGAACGCAAAGCAGAACGTTACCCGGTAGTTTCTTTCAACTCGGCTTACAGTTATTCCAAAACACAAAATAAAACGGTGGTAAACCCATTTACACTTTTGTACAATAGAAACAACGGCTTTAATTATGGCATAGGAATAACAATCCCTGTCTTAAATGGCTTTAATGTAAAACGCCAAATACAGCAGGCACAGTTGGATATTGATTACCTCAACATCAGCTACAGAAATCAAAAATCGCAAATTGACCTGGGCATTACCAATGCATTTAAAGATTATGAACTGCAAAAGAAAACACTGGCTCTGGAGGAAGAAAATATTTTGCTTGCCAAAGAAAATGTGTATATCGCATTGGAAAGATTAAGGCTTGGCATATCCACCTATCTTGAATTAAGAGAAACACAAAAAAGTTTAGAGCTTGCTTACGACCGGTTGATAGCAGCCAGGTACAATACCAAGCTGGCAGAAACGGAATTATTAAGATTGAAAGGTGACCTGGTAAAATAATTTTCACGCAAAGCCGCAAAGAAAATAAGACGCAAATTATTTCCTTTGCCACTTTGCTCCTTTGCAGCTTTGCGTGAAACAATTAACTTGCAAAAAATAATAGCAAATGAGCAATCCCTTAGTAGGTATCGTAATGGGCAGCGAAAGCGACCTGGATATTATGAAAGCTGCAGCAGAAATTCTCCGCCAGTTTGAAGTAGAACCAGAGTTAACTATCGTATCGGCACACCGTACGCCCGAGCGCCTGCGTGAATATGCCCGTAAAGCAAAAGAGCGTGGCTTAAAAGTAATAATTGCCGGAGCCGGCGGTGCCGCACATTTGCCCGGTATGATAGCCGCCCAAACCATTTTACCCGTAATTGGTGTGCCCGTAAAATCAAGCAACAGTATTGATGGCTGGGATTCTGTGCTCTCTATTTTACAAATGCCTTATGGTGTACCTGTTGCTACCGTTGCGCTCAATGGTGCAAAAAATGCCGGCATTCTTGCTGCACAAATATTGGCACTGCACGATACTTCCATTGCCGGAAAATTAGAAGCCTTTAAAGAATACCAGGATGATATTGTAATGGAAAGTGTTAAGAATGTAAAGAGCTTTGGGTTTAGGAATGAGTTTGATTAGAAGCCGGGCAGCTTGCGTTGAGCGAAGTCGAAGTGTCGAAGGAGGTTGGGTGCTAATTTCGAGCGAAGTCGGGAAATGGGTGAATTAAAAACATTTTTGTTACCAGCATAAGCCTTTCATAGCATCATCGTCCCCGCTATAGCGGGGCTTACTTGTACGGCATACCATTGGTCAACTTTTAACTGAGCAAAGAAACCGACAAGCTACTATCCGGGTAGGATTACACCTTTATTTTTATATTATAATTTCACTAAATTGCATGGGTGCAATTAAATTTGTTTCGTTCGTAATTAAAACGCAAAATAAATGGATTACATAGAAATCAAAGGCTATAAATCAATCAACTCTACCCGAATAGAATTAGCACCTATAAATATTCTTATCGGCGCTAATGGTAGCGGCAAGAGCAATTTTATCTCCTTCTTTGATTTTCTGAACCGTGTTTACAATAGAAAATTGAATAATTATATCGCATTAAATGGTGGCGATAATAAGTTTTTACATAATGGGAAGAAACAAACCGATACAATTTCTTTTCGTATGGAATTTGATGATGGGCAAAATGGATATTCTGCTGTTTTAAAATCCGGCACAGATGGATTTGTATTTACTGATGAAAGATTGATTTATAAAAGTGATTCAGGAAAAGATATTAGCCATTCTGATACCGAAGCAAGATTAAAAAAAACAGATAATTTCAGAGCTCCTCATGTTATTAAATACCTGAATGGCTTTAGAAAATATCATTTTCATGACACCAGTTCAACTTCGCCTTTTTCACAAAGCAGCAATATCATAAACGATACATATTTTTTGTATGAAGATGGGATGAATTTAGCAGCTTTTTTATATGATATTCAAAGTGAACATAAAATTGTATATAACCGTATCATTAAAAATATACAATCTATTGCTCCTTATTTTTCGGATTTTTATTTCAAACCCAATTCAGAAAATATAGTACGGTTACAATGGACAGATAAATTTAACGATGTAATTTTTGGCGCTACCGATTTTTCGGATGGTACGCTAAGATTTATTGCCCTAACAATACTTTTTTTACAACCAACTTTACCAGATACAATAATTATTGACGAACCCGAATTAGGACTTCATCCTGCAGCTATTGCTAAATTGGCAGGTATGATAAAGTCTGTTTCAGCAAAAAAATGCCAGGTTATAATAGCTACACAATCAACAGATTTAATTAGTTATTTCTTACCAGAAGATATTATTACGGTTGACCAGGTTGACGGAGCAAGTGTTTTTGAGAGGCTTAATAATGAATCGCTGCAAAAATGGTTAGATGATTATACCATAGATGATTTATGGAAGCGAAATATTATTACAGGAGGTCAACCTAATTTTAGCTAAATGAAGAGAGTAGTTATTATTTGTGAAGGAGAAACTGAAAGGGAGTTCTGTAAAACTCTTCTTGCTGCTTATTTTGCAAAAAGAAATATTCATATACAAGCACCTTTAATAAAAAGGTCTATGGGGGGTATAGTGAAATGGGTTATTTTAAAGAAAGAAATTGAAACCTATTTAAGAGAGAAGGAGGTCTGGGTTACAATGTTGATAGATTATTATGGGTTGTATGCAAAGTATCATTTTCCTGCATGGGATGAATCACTGAGAATTATGGATAAAAATCACAGGATGGATTTTTTAGAGGAAGCCATGCAAAATGATATTAAAGAATCTGTCCGGCATAGATTTTTTCCATATTTGCAATTGCACGAATTTGAAGGATTGCTTTTTAATGATATAAATATTTTTTACGAGCAAGTACCGAAGGAAGAATTAGTTGGTATTGCAGAATTGAAACAAACATTTAAAGATTACCCGGACAATCCGGAAATGATCAATGACACCCGGGAAACTTCGCCCTCTCATAGATTAGAAAGAATAATAAGTGGTTATAACAAAATATTGTATGGCCATTATTTTGCTGAAGCTATAGGTTTAGATAAGATTAGAAATAAAAGCCCAAGATTTGACGAATGGATGAATACGATTGAAGCAATTTGATACTCCGCCGCCTTGTCTCCAACGGCGATAAGCTGCAGCATACTGCCCAAACAAAAATCAAAAGCACTTCAATTCAAATCGCCGTTATTGGTATGCCATACTATTTTTACAAAACAATTTTATCAAGTGCCCCTGCAAAGAATATATTTACCGCACAACTACAAAATAGCCATGCCTGATACCAACAAATGTCCGCTCTGTAACCGTGAATTGGCTGAACCCATTGTGCGCCATCATTTGATACCACCGAGCAAGGGCGGAAAGGATTCCCCTCCAGTACCGATGCACAAAATTTGCCAGGCCAAAGTGCATGCTGTTTTTACAGAAACTGAACTCAAGAATTATTATAATACTGTGGATCGTTTAAAGGAGCATGAAGACATCATTAAATTTATTAAATGGGTAAGTAAAAAGGAACTGGAATTTTTCGATACTACCATTAAGAAGAAATAGGTATTATTTCATTACGCCAATCTTCTTCCAGGCAGCAAATTCAAACATCAATTTTTAAACATACATGTAAATTCACAATCCGGGCAACAAAGCCTGGCATGTAGTCATCTACTTTAAAAAAAACTACTCTATGCAAAAAACAATTGTCACGCTCCTGCTTTGTTGTGGGTTTATCTTTTCCTTCGCACAAAAACAAAGAAAGGTTTCAACGTACCTCTCAACACAATTTAACACAACCCTGTATGATGTTGTAAAGGCCAATAACCCCTGGGCTGTTGGCCTTGGGCTTCAGGCATTTTTAAACACTGCTACAAAGTTTAAGCCCACTATAGAATTTACAGGCGATCTTTACCTTGAAAATGATAAAGTGGCAAGGTTTGATGCCAACGGAAATAATATAAACAGCCTTGAGGGAATGGTAAATCTTTTTGTGGGTACATCATTTAACCCAACGCAGCGCTTTTACATTTCTGTTGTTGGGGGTCCCAGTTTTGTAGGTGGCCAAACAAAGCCGGGCATAAAACCCACTGTTGGTCTTTACTTTCCTAAATCTCAAAGATGGGTAGCAAAAATTTCTTACATCAATATTTTTAACCGGGATAATACAACAAAAGAAGATTTTGGTTCCCTGAGTTTTGCAATTGGCCTTAAACTGTTTTGATATGCACATTATTTTTAGCTGAGCAGGTATGCACAGATTCCACAGCGGCTCAAGATTTCAACTACAAAAAAAGTAGATTTGGCTACAACTGCTTATTTTTTAAACCACATCTTTGCCATACAAAAAATATACAAATGAAAATAATTATTACAGGTTCTTTAGGACACATCAGCAAACCACTGGCTATACAGTTGGTACAACAGGGACATGCAGTTACCGTAATCAGCAGCAACCCCGAAAAACGAAAAGACATTGAAGCATTGGGCACTACTGCAGCTATTGGCTCATTAGAAGAGGTTGATTTTTTAACAGCAACTTTTACCGGTGCAGATGCCGTGTATTGTATGGTGCCGCCGGGCAACTACTTCGATCCCAATTTTGACCTGTGGGCTTATTACAAAAAATTGGGCAATAACTATGCACAGGCTATTCAGCAATCGGGTGTAAAGCATGTGGTAAACCTTAGCAGCATTGGTGCTCATTTAAGCGAAGGCAATGGCATTTTACAGGGCGCTAATAACGTGCAAAATATTTTAAACGAGCTGCCGGCAGAAGTATCCATTGCACATATACGGCCCACCTCTTTCTTTTACAATCTATATAGTTATACAGAAATGATAAAAAATGCAGGTATCATTGCAGCCAACTATGGTGCAGATGATGTGATACCGTGGGTGTCGCCCATAGATATTGCTGCTGCCACTGCTGAAGAGTTAACAACGCCGTTTATAGGAAGAAAAATTCGTTATGTAGCCAGTGAAGAAGTTACCGGCCACGAAACGGCCCGTATTTTAGGTGAAGCTATTGGCAAGCCGGGTTTGAAATGGGTATTGGTGAGCAACGAAGAAACTTTGAATGGTTTAGTATCCATCGGCATGAATAAACAAATTGCCGCCGGACTTGTTGATATGTACGAAGCACTGCATACCGGATTATTATCGGCAGATTATTTTAATAACAGGCCTGCAATTATGGGCAAAGTAAAGCTGGCTGATTTTGCAAAAGAA
Source organism: Chitinophagaceae bacterium (assembly GCA_031410355.1). Lineage (GTDB taxonomy): Bacteria > Bacteroidota > Bacteroidia > Chitinophagales > Chitinophagaceae > Ferruginibacter. Next base: position 7,398 of record JANNYY010000025.1, read on the forward strand.
TTTGCTGCAGCTTTTAAATAAAAAATATCATGCAACCACACCGGTTTAAAACCATCAGCGGGTTTCACCAGTTCCGGGGTTTACCAAAACCTGAGCACCCGTTAATAAGTGTGATCAATATGGAGATGATGAAGCAGTTACCGGATAATGAGACAAGCATGACCAAGGATTTTTATTCAATTGCATTGAAAAGAAATTTTAATTCCAAAATGAAATACGGCCAGCAGGATTTTGATTTTGATGAAGGGGTAATGTTCTTTATGGCTCCCGGCCAGGTTTTAAAAATTGAAGTGGAAAAGAATGCTCCATTACAGCATTCGGGATGGATGTTGCTGGTTCATCCCGATTTTTTATGGAATACACCATTAGCTAAAAAAATAAAGCACTACGAATATTTTGGCTATTCGGTAAATGAAGCTTTGTTTCTGTCGGAGAAAGAAGAAACGGCAATTGCAGGCATGCTGCAAAACATTCAGCAGGAGTATCATGCCAACATAGACAGGTTTAGCCAGGATATCATCATTGCCCAATTAGAATTATTACTGAATTATGCCGACCGGTTTTATCACCGCCAGTTTATAACCCGTAAAATAACCAACCATAAAATACTTAACAGGGTGGAAGAGTTACTTACTGCATACTTCAACAGCAATGATTTACTTAAAAAAGGATTGCCAACTGTACAATATATTGCTGCTGCATTAAATGTATCGCCCAATTATTTAAGCGGTTTGCTTAAAACATTAACAGGCCAGAGTACACAACAGCACATTCATAATAAGCTGCTGGAAAAAGCCAGGGAAAAATTATCTGTTACGGATTTATCTGTCAGCGAAATTGCTTATGAGTTGGGTTTTGAGCATCCACAATCTTTCAGCAAATTATTCAAGAGCAAAACGAATGTTTCACCTTTGCAATTCAGGCAGTCTTTTAATTGAGTAAGAAAAAAGCCCCTTTGGTGCCTGGCATTTTTAAATTGAAAAGATGGAAATTGGTGCTAACTGGTTTTATTAACTCTAAGATCCGGCTATATACTGCTCCATGTGCCCTATAATTGATTTCTGTTCCTGTATAATACATCTTACCACATCACCAATAGAAATAATACCGGCTAATTTATTATTGTTAACAACCGGTAAATGCCGGATGTATTTGCCTGTCATCAATTGCATACATTCGTCAATAGTACTATCCGGCGAAACAGTTATCAACTCCTTTGTCATTATTTCGCCTATTGGTGTCTCTTTTGATGATTTTCCTTTAAGCACCACTTTACGGGCATAATCTCTTTCGGTAAAAATTCCCGCAAGCTCGTCGTTTTCCATTACCAGCAAAGCACTCACATTTTTTTCAACCATTAGTTCCAGTGCATGGTAAACAGATGTGCCGGGTGTAATGGTAAATGTTGCATTTCCTTTGGCTTCTAAAATATTCTTTACGGATGCCATAAATTATCAGTTTTTATCAATCGTTAAAAATAGCTCTAACTAAAAATAACCATTTTTAATGAAACATAAAATTTTAGGGTTGTATTCAAGATTGTGTCGGCTGCTGATTTTTTATTTATTCTTCCTCCAGAATAACAAATTCCTGCTCAAGCCCCAAAGAGTTTTCGTAAATGGTTTTAATAAAATCATTGCCCCATTTTGCATAAAAGGGCATAAAGTTTTCTATACGTTCCTGTAAACTGCCATGAGGGAATAATTGCGATTTCAGTTTGTGTAACTGCCGCTGCTGTGCTTCAAATTTTTTCTTTTCGGCTCTCAACATTTTCTTTTCGAGCGCTTCTATTTTTCTTAGAGCCAGTTTTTCCAAAGCTTCTGTATGTGGCTGAAGGGTTATATCTACAGCTTCTGCCGTATTTTTTAAAGCTGCATAAAACGCATGAATTGCCAGTTTCTCATCTTCCAGGGTTAGCCGTACTTCACTGTCTCTTTTAACGAGAACATTCATCAATTCAGTTTCAGGTTTAAACAAATCAATGATGGCAAAGCCCA
>JANNYY010000026.1:0-1599 GCA_031410355.1 Chitinophagaceae bacterium
CCCGCTGCATCACCATTACCAGAAACTGGGGTATCATGAAAGTAAAATAGCTGTGCGTTTTTGGATAATAACAATATTAAGTGTGGTGTTGGCAATAGTGACGCTGAAGTTGAGATAAAATGTTTTGGAAGACCGAACTGGTTTTTTCCAAACTGTGAAAAGCTGGGTTTACCATCCTGACCAATATCCTTTGTAAGATCAAATCCAAGCCAGATTGGTTGAAGACTTGACCTGTTAAATTCTATGCTGTTGAAGAACCAATTTTTACTTCAGGTTGAAGTATAAAAAACATTGCAATTAAATGAAAAAACGATTTGTCATACTGGGTGCAGGCGAAAGCGGGGTAGGCGCTGCCTTACTGGCCACACAAAAGGGGTATGACGTATTTGTAAGTGATGGCGGATTTATCAAAGAAAATTATAAACTGGAATTGCAAATAAATAAAATTGAGTTTGAAGAAAATCAGCACACAACAGAAAAAATATTAAATGCTGATGAAGTAATGAAAAGCCCCGGCATACCTGAAAAAAACGAACTGGTAAAACAAATAAGGGCACATGGCATTGAAGTGATCAGCGAAATAGAATTTGCTTACCGCTATAAAGGCAACAGTAAAATTATTGCCATAACAGGCAGCAACGGAAAAACAACAACTACAGCATTAATTTATCATATCTGTAAAACGGGTGGTACCGATTGCGCCATGGTAGGCAATGTAGGATTTTCATTTGCAAAGCAGGTAGCGGTGCAACCCAAAGCATTGTATGTAGCTGAAATAAGTTCTTTTCAGCTGGATGATATAAAAACATTCAGGCCTGATGTAGCAGTGCTAACAAACATTACCGAAGATCACCTGGACAGGTACGAATACAAATTTGAAAATTATATAAACAGTAAGTACAGGGTTGCCATGAATCAACAGCCCGAAGATGTTTTTATTTATAATCTTGATGATACCGTAACTGCGAAAACAATAAATGATTATCCCATTAAATCAAAACTAGCCCCAATTACCATGAGTAAAGAACTGCCACAGGGTGCCTATTTGCTAAATGCAAAAATGCACCTTAAATGGAAAAGCGAAGAAATGCAGATGAGTATTGAAGATTTTGCCATAAAGGGAAAACACAATCAATACAACAGTATGGCTGCAAGCCTGGCTGCTACGGTGGTTGACATCCGTAAGGAAAAAATAAGAGAGGCACTGCAAACTTTTGAAAGTCTGGAACACAGGATGGAAACAGTGGCAACAATAAAAAACGTTGAATTCATAAACGACAGTAAAGCAACCAATATAAACAGCACCTGGTTTGCTTTGGAGAGTATGGAGAAACCAGTGATATTAATTTTAGGCGGTGTAGATAAGGGGAATGATTATTCTCTATTAACAGAGATGGTTAAAGAAAATGTAAAAGCCATTGTGTGCATGGGGCTTGAGCACAGAAAAATTCATGAAGCATTTGGCGATATAGTGCCACTGATGGTGAATACAGAAAATGCAAAAGATGCGGTGCAGTCGGCTTTTCATTTTGCCAGTAAAGGCGATGTTGTTTTATTAAGCCCTGCCTGTGCAAGTTTTGACCTGTTTAAAAATTATGA
>JANNYY010000027.1:0-2772 GCA_031410355.1 Chitinophagaceae bacterium
CGATGAGCTTGAAAAAGTGATCAGCGAATTTGTAAGCCGCGAAGATACCATGCTGCTGAACTTTGGCTACCAGGGCATCATGAGTTGTATTGATGCATTGGTTAACCGCCGCGATGTTATTGTATATGATGCCGAAGCACATGCATGTATTGTAGATGGTGTACGCCTGCACATGGGCAACCGCTATGCTTTTAAACATAATGATATTGCAGATTGCGAAAAGCAAATGCAAAGAGCCACAGAAATGGCGGCAAAGAATGGCGGCGGTATTTTATTAATTACCGAAGGTGTTTTTGGCATGGATGGCGAGCAGGGAATTTTAAAAGAAATTTGTGCGCTTAAAGAAAAATATGAATTCCGGATTTTAATTGATGATGCACATGGCTTTGGTTATATGGGGCCCACTGGTGCCGGTGCAGATGAAGCACAGGGTTGCCAAAAAGATATTGATCTTTACTTCAGCACATTTGTAAAAAGCATGGGCAGCATTGGCGCCTTCATAAGCGGGCCAAAAAATGTACTTAAATATTTACGCTACAATGTGCGCTCTCAAATTTTTGCAAAGAGTTTACCATTGATGATCGTTGAAGGAATGATCACCCGTATGGAAATGGTAAAAGCCATGCCCGAACTGCGTGAAAAACTTTGGTACAATGTAAACAAATTACAAACAGGTTTAAAAGAACGTGGTTTTGATATTGGCGGCACCAACAGCCCCGTAACACCAATTTTTATGAAAGGCGATGTACCCGAGGCCACGCAAATGGTAATGGACCTGCGGGAGAACTACCATATTTTCTGCAGCATTGTGGTTTATCCCGTGATACCAAAAGGCGATATCATTTACCGCCTTATACCCACCGCCGCACACACCGATGCTGATATTGACGAAACACTAAAAGCATTTGAAGAAACAAAAAAGAAATTAGATGCTGGGGGTTATAAAGCGGTTGATATACCTGATATGGCGGAAGTGAGTTGAAAAAGAAAATTTTTATAAAATTTAATCCCATTTTTTTTGAATGGGATTTTTTGTGGGCAGAGTTTTGTAATACTATTGAGCTGCGGTGGCGTCACACTCTTGTACAGTATTTCTTTATTAAGCTTATCGCAGCGTACTTTATTTTAAGGTAATTTGAGTGATTACCACGATTACTTTGATAATTAATATAATCATTTTAATCTGTCTTCTAACCAAATTCTAGTTCAAACTATAAACAGATAAATTAAAAAAACTAATTTTGCATCTGCACAAATGTTATATCTAACTAAATTGCAACTTTATGCTTCTTTTAGAAATTGAATGGACAAAAGCACAAGTAATTGCCGCTTTAATTGCCGGATTGTTCTCATTAATAATTGCAGTATGGAATTATTTTGCAGGACGAAAAAGCCAAAGAGAGATAGAAAAAACTAAGTATGAATTTACTAGGGAAGTTGAAATGCTTAAAACAGATTTAGCAGAAAGGAAATCAGAAAATGATGCCAGAAGATCATATGAATTTGATGCCAGGAAAAGACTTTACGAAGAATATGAACCTCTTTTATTTCAGTTAATAGAAGCAGCTGATAATGCTTTACATAGAATCTGGAGTTTGGCCAGAACCTCTAGGCATGGTGATTTGGGTGAACATGGCTGGTTATCGCAATTTGGTTACTATTCAAAATCTACGCTATACATAATATTTGCACCAGTAGCGCTTTACCAAATAATGAGAAAAAAATTAACATTGGTTGATATATCTGTAGACAAAAATATCGGCTTAAGATACAAACTGGCAAAGCAACTTTATGCATCGTATACTGACGACTATGAATTTGCACGGTTATATCCAAAAATAGAGTATGATCCAAATGACAGGAATTGGGAAAAGCTAAGAAATGACAAGCCAAGTAAATTTTGGCGTCAAGGGCTTCCTCTTGGCTTATTAGATAAAACTATTGAATTATTTATTGAAAAAGACAGCAATGGAAAAGAATATCTTATAAGTTATGGTGAATTTGAAAGAAAGCTAGCTGATCAAACAAATGAAAAAGCAGCAAATATTCATTTATCCAGAGATATTTTTTTATCATTTAATCCCAAACAGCGTCCAGTACTTTGGAGACTATTAGTAACGCAGTCCTTAATTTTAAAGGCATTAATTGAATTAAAAGAAATCAAACTTAATGATCTAACTGAAACAGCACTTAAAGATTTATTATTAAAATACTCCAAAGAAGACTTAATCGCATTGTCATGGAGTACTAATGTAGAAGATGAACCTGAAATTGAAGAAGCTATTAAAGTGGGCATTGAGTATTTAGGAAAGAGATTTTAACAGGGTATTCGCCCGGAAAGTATCTAAGTCACTATCCTCGACCCTTTTCGCCGCCCCAGCATTTAGCCCGAAGCCCACTACCTGTCGTTGTTTAATATGCAACACAACGAAGTAGCACTGGTTTACCAACAACATTTCCTACCTTTTTTTAAATCGAATTTGGTTTCTTTAACTGCATTCTCCTGCAAAGATTTACTCTGCGTTGGAGTACCTGAATTTAATCATTCATAAATGTACCAGGCAAAGTCACCATTAAAACCAGAAGGTGGGGCATCCCGGTGAACTTCACATGAGCAACTGCTGTTTTGGGGTTGGGGCATTTTAAGGCCTCTGTAAGGCTTTCCTGCCATTTATATTCTCCTACCAAATATCCTTTGTGCAGCAGCCTGTCATCAAACATATTTACTTTACTATCTTCCAGGATTCCATAATACCTGGCCCCACCGCTTTC
>JANNYY010000028.1:0-12049 GCA_031410355.1 Chitinophagaceae bacterium
TTGCTGGTGGCCGGTGATGTGTACAGGCCTGCGGCGATTGATCAACTGGAAGTTTTGGGCGCACAGATTGATGTTCCGGTTTATAGTGAAAGAGAAAATAAAGATGTTGTTTCCATTGTGCAAAATGCCATTAAAGAAGCCAGGTCAAAAAATAAAAATGTGATCATCATTGATACCGCCGGCCGTTTGGCTGTGGATGAAGTAATGATGACCGAAGTTGCCAATATTAAAGCAGCCATCAATCCACAGGAAATTTTATTTGTAGTAGATAGTATGACCGGGCAGGATGCTGTAAACACAGCCGCTGCATTTAATGAGCGCCTGGATTTTAGTGGTGTGGTTCTTACTAAATTAGATGGTGATACAAGAGGTGGTGCGGCACTCTCCATTAAGTACACCGTAAACAAACCTATTAAGTTTGCCAGCAGCGGCGAAAAGTTGGATACACTGGATGTGTTTTATCCCGACAGGATGGCCCAGCGTATTTTAGGTATGGGTGATATTGTGAGTTTGGTAGAAAAAGCACAGGAACAATATGATGAAAAGGAAGCTGCCCGTTTGGAAAAAAAGATACGTAAAAATCAATTTGATTTTGAAGATTTTAAGACCCAGTTGCAGCAGATAAAAAAAATGGGTAACCTTAAAGACCTGATGGGTATGATACCAGGCGTAGGGAAACAAATTAAAGATGTGGATGTTAATGATGATTCTTTTAAAGGTATTGAAGCCATGATAAACTCCATGACCATGCAGGAGCGAAGAAACCCTGATGTGATCAATCCCAACCGCAAACTCCGCATTGCTAAGGGTGCAGGGAAGGATATTGCTGAGTTGAACGCATTTTTAAAACAGTTTGAACAGATGAAAGGCATGATGAAGATGATGAATAAAATGCCGAAGGGCATGATGCCGAACCTGGGAAGAAAATAATAAAATCTCTTTTTAATAGCCCTGTACTTAGTAAGGGGTTATTTTTTTAACTTTAAGAGCAGAAAAAAATGCAAAAGGCAACCACGGCACCTTATTATGCGTATGAAGTATAAACAAACCAGGAAAAAAGACGTATTAAAAAGAATACATGTTGTTAAACAGGCCGGATCTGTTACATATTATCCAGGGTTGTGTAAAAGCAAACAGGGATAGCCAGAAATTGTTTTATCAATTATATTATGGCTACTCAATGGGTATTTGTATGCGGTATTGTACAAACCCCGATGATGCTGCAGAAATAACGAATGACGGTTTTTTAAAAATATTCCGGGCACTCGATTCTTTTAACCCCCAATACACCGATATAGAAGCTTCGCTGAAAGGTTGGATGAAGCGGATCATGATCAATACCGCTATAGATCATTTGCGAAAAAATCATCAGCGTTTTTTAGTAGCTGAGATTTTCGACAATCACTTTAATATAGCTGATGAAACAGAAACATCAATTGACCGTATGACTTACAAAGAAATACTGGCGGTTGTGCAACAGTTATCTCCCGTTTACCGGGCTGTATTTAACCTGTTTGTTATTGATGGATATAAACACGAAGAAATAGCAGCGCAATTAAAAATATCGGTAGGCGCTTCTAAATCTAATTTGTCAAAAGCAAGAATGAATATTAAAAAAATGCTGCAGGAAGCAGATGTAAATTATTATGAGCAAAAGATCATTTAAAGATATTGAGCAGTTCATCATAAATGCTGCAGAAGCCCATGAAACGGCTTTTGATGAGGAGGCATGGAAAAAGATGGAAGTGTTGCTGGATAATGAGAAAGACAGAAAAAAGCCATTTGCTTTATGGTGGCTGGTGCCCTTATTGATTGCCGGCGCCGTAATAAGTTATTTTGCTTTTAATAAAAATGAGATAAAAGATGATACGCAGCAAATTACTGTTCAGAAAAACAATCATCCTGCTAAAGAAAATATTAATAAGAATACAGTTGATGTAAATAAAAATTTAAGTGAAACTGAAGAAATAAAAACCACTAAAAATAATGATGAGTTAACCGCTAAGGGAAATAATGCAAATGCACCGTTTTCTATAAAAACAAAAAAGCTATCGGCACCTTCTTATAATTTACTGGTATCAGGTGGGCAAGGTGCAGGTGAAGACAAGGTTTTAAAAAAGAAACTGGCTGATAAGGTTAAAGGGAAAATGAATACTAAAATAACACCAGTTATGCCGGTATATGTTGATACGCAGGCTAAAGATGTAATTGCATTAAATACACCTGATGTTACCCGGGGCAATTTAAATGAGCAAGGTAAAACAGAAGAGGTTATTGTAGTAAAAATAAATGCAGATAATATTCCTGAAAAAGAAATTGAAAAAATTGTTGACAGTGTAATTTCAAAATCTGTTACTGACAAAAAATCTAAAAACAGGGAATCTAAATTTTATGTAATTGTTACCGGCGGGGCTGATGCCAATGGCGTAAAATTATTTTCGGCCGATAAAATTACCGGCAGGGCAGGCCTGGCTGCAGGTTACCAGCTCAATAAAAATATAAGTGTACAAACTGGGTTCTTTATCAGTAATAAAAAATACATTGCCGGAAAAGAGGACTACAAAACAAAAGCGGGTTCCTATTGGAGTATGGTTGATATAAAAAGTATTAATGCAAATTGCAAAGTGTATGAAATACCACTGCAGGTAAAGTATGATTTTACGCCCGGTAAAAAATTAAACTTTTTTACCACAGCCGGTTTATCATCTTATATCATGAAAAAAGAGGCATATTATTTTTATTACGACAGGTCTGGAGCCGCACACGAGGCCGGGGCGTATTATACCGGCAATAAAAGTTTATTTTCTGTATTGAGGCTCTCAGCCGGCGTTGAGAAAAAAATATCCAAAAACTTTTCGGTCTTTGCATCGCCCGGTATTGCTATACCGCTGGCTGGTGTTGGCGAAGGCGAAGTAAAATTATATTCCACAGATTTAATGATCGGGCTAAAATTTTCACCATCCCGTAAAAAATAGCATAAAAAAACTAGTACCTGTTTATTTTACAGAAATATCCTCCAACTCTTTTATTTACCAAATTAATAATTTAGATTAGAGTTTTATTAAATAGATAACCTTGTGGGGTTTGCTATTAACTGCTTTTAATTTATTTCCTGATTATCCCCGTAAAACCACTTGTTCTAAACAGAATTTTCCAAATTAAATTCAGGTGCTGTTGCAACTGACTTATTCAATGCGCTTTCAATTTGTTTTGAAGGGCTTTAAATTTTAATTATGAAAAAAATAGTTGTACGGGGATTTAAAAAAGAAGTTTTTTCTCCTGTTGAAGTTCTGGAAGCAAAAGAAAGCAAACTTGAATTAAAAAGCTCTTACCAGTTCAGTACTTCCAGGGCAGTTGCAGAAGTACATGAAATTAATTTTGAGAAAACTGATCTGCTTGAATTTGTTTTTGATGATAATACTACCTGGGTGGGCAGCCCCGATATCATCCATGATATTTTTCCGGAAGCAGCCAACCAGAAACGTGCGGTTGGCGATAGTTTTGAAATACCCATGTATTTAAAAACTGATGAAGTTAACCGCAGCCTGTTGGGTGATATTGCCATTAAAGCATTAAATATATTTACCAAAAAAGCTGTATCACAAAAAGTAATTGAAATTGCTGGCCGGCTCGAAAAAAAGATATTGGAGAATATGAGCGGTGTGTATTTGGTTGGTGCTAATTTTAAACTCAGCAAAGCCACAATTAAAAAATCTGATAAACCTTACCTGCTTTTTTTGCATGGTACCAATTCATCTACTGCAGGGTCTTTCAGCGAAATATTGAATTCAGAACTGTGGAAAAATATGCAGGCCATGTATGGCCAGAATATTATAGCGCTACAGCATGAATCACTTACCAAAAGCCCTATTCAGAATGTCATCAATCTTTTTAAAGAATTACCTGCCGACTGTAAACTGCATGTTATCTCACACTCAAGAGGTGGCCTGGTAGGCGATGTGTTAGCCCGTTTCTGTAATGGAAACAGCGGTTTTAAAGAAGCTGAAATAGCATACCTGCAAAAAACAACCCGTACCACAGATATTGCAGATATTGCAACCCTGCAAAAAACTTCAGCCGGAAAAAATATAACCATTGATAAATATATCCGTGTTGCCTGCCCGGGTTATGGTACTACCATTCTATCTAAAAGACTGGATCAATTTTTAAACATAAGTTTAAATCTTTTGGGAGGTTTATTTGGCCCGGCTGCCGGTTTGGTAACTGCAGAATTTAAAGAATTGATTGCGGCAGTTGTTGATACTAAAAACGATCCCGAACAACTTCCGGGGCTTGAAGCCATGAACCCGGAGTCTCCGTTTTTAAAAGTGCTGAATAATCCAGATAATTCTATCAACAGCCCGTTAACTGTTATATCGGGTAATTGTGGTATAAAATTCAACTTAAAAGCGTTGCTGATCATTGCCAGTAAATTATTTTATTTGCGTGATAATGACCTGGTGGTAGATACAAAATCAATGTACAGCGGCACAAGAAGAAATATTCCCATCCTGTATTTTTTTGATGAAGGCGCCGAAGTGGATCATGTGCATTATTTTAAAAATAAAAAAACACAGGATGCACTATTACTCGCTTTAAAAGCTACTACAGCTTCCATTCCAAACTTTATAACTTACGAGCAGAGTTTACAGCAGGCTTTAGACAGGAATGCCATGCTGGGACTTGATGGTGGCGGTGTGTTCACTGATAAAGTATCGGGCAAAAAACCAATTGCTATTTTGTTGCCGGGTATCATGGGCTCCAATCTTGAACAAAGCAATAAAAAGATCTGGATCAATTATATCCGTTTCCTGGCCGGCGATTTAAACAGGCTTGATATTTCAAAAAAAGATATAACGGCAACTTCACTGATAAAAACATCGTATAAAAAAATAGTTGATTATTTAAGCAATGAGTATGATGTAGTCACTTTTCCGTTCGACTGGCGCATGCCACTGGCCGATGCTGCAGCATTGCTTAAAGACAAGGTAGAAAAATATCTTGCATTAAAAGTACCCATAAAAATAATCGGTCATTCGCTGGGCGGTGTGGTAACCCGTGATTTTATTATCAACCATCCCGCCACCTGGAAAAAACTGAATGCATCAAAAGATTTTAAACTGCTTTTGTTGGGCGCTCCCCTGGGAGGCTCGTACCGCATACCTTATGTGCTTGCTGGTAAAGATCCCATTATTGGCCAGTTAAGTAAAATAGATTTGAAACATACCAAAAAAGAACTTTTAGATATGTTCCGCAAATATCCGGGGTTGCTGGCGTTGCTGCCCATTGCAAAAGATACTGTAGATTTTGCTGACGAAACTACCTGGCAACTGATGAGAAAAGCCTCCTTATTTGACTGGAATATTCCCGATAAAAAAGACCTGGAGTTTTGGGGCGCATACCGGGATAAGGTGCTGGAAAAAACAGATTCGATAGAGCTGGAAAATATCATTTACATAGCCGGTAAAGATGATGCTACCGTTTGTAGTTTTGAGATAAACAATGAACTGCCGGATGAAAAAATAATTTTTAGAAGTACTGCCGAAGGAGACCAGTCAGTTACCTGGGACACGGGTATTCCTAAAAAACTACATAGTACCGACAGGTTATATTATGTAAATGTTTCGCATGGCGCCCTCGCAAACAATGCAGATATTTTTAACGGGATAGCCGAAATTTTAAGAACCGGCCATACCGAATTATTAAGCAGGAACCGGCCGGTATTAAGAGGTTTGCCGCCTGTTTTTGAAACTGTGCAGGAAGTAGTTTATGAAACAGATGAAACGAGCATGGAAAATACCATCCTCGGTATAAAAGAAAAAGTTGCTGCAGAAAAGCCCGGTACCATACCTTTAAAAGTAAGTGTAAGTAACGGCGATCTCTTTTACAGCAGGTATCCCATTATGGTTGGGCATTTTATTAATGATGGTATAACAAGCGCCGAAAAAGTAATTGATCAATATTGTGATAATGCGCTGAGTCAAAGGCACCGGCTCAATATGTATCCAGCCGAAATAGGCAGCAATGAACTGTTTGTAAATTTTAAAAATGAATTTAAAGGTACAGTAGTGATTGGGCTGGGCGTACCGGGCAAGCTGAGTTCTTATCAATTGGCACATTCAGTGGAGCAGGGCGTAATAAAATATATGCTGGAGTTAATTAATCTTTATAAAAAGAAAGAAATTGAAAATATACCGGCCGAAACAGGAATATCTGTACTGCTGATAGGATGCGGTTATGGCGGGCTTTCTATTGAGAGCTCAATCCGGTCAATTATACAGGGCGTACAAAATGCCAATAAAAAAATGGAAGAATTGTCGCAGGAAGGATTAAAGTTGATTGAGCGGATTGAATTTGTAGAATTATTTGAAGACAGGTGCCTGCAATGCCTGTATGTGTTAAGCAGGATTGAAAATGAAGAAGACAGTTCTGTAAATATCCGGTTACCTAAAAAACAGTATAAAAAATTATTGGGCTCACGCTCACGTATTCCCATGGAAAGCGAAAGCGATTGGTGGGGCCGTATTACAGTGGTAATGCACCAGGAGCAATATGATAAAGATGAAGAAGCTGAAAGGTCATTACGTTTTTCGTGCAGTACGGGCAGCGCCAGGGAAGAAGAACGAGACCTGCTAACCAGCCCCGAAATAATTAATGAATTGATTGAAGAAATGAGCACCAATAACCACTGGGATGCAGGGTTGGCAAAAACCGTTTTTGAGTTATTAATTCCTAATGATTTTAAAGACAACCTGAAGAAACAGAGCAACAATATGTGGATACTGGATCATGCAGCGGCAGCGTATCCCTGGGAACTATTGCAGGACAGTGCAAACAATGCCAGGCCGCTTTGCTGCAATGCAGGTATGATACGGCAGCTTAAGATGGAAGATTACCGTATAAATGTAAATACTGTTTCTGGCAAAAAAGCTTTTGTAGTGGGCGATCCTGATCTTAATGGTTTTCCCTATGCAAGCCAGTTGCCGGGCGCTTTTAAAGAAGCTAATATGGTAGCATCAATATTAGATGAGTATGGGTATGAAATGCCTAATAACTGTTTTAAAAAATCATCAACACAAATAATTAATGCACTGTTTAAAGATGAGTATAAAATTATTCACCTGGCGGGCCATGGAATTTTTAATGAAAAGAAACCCAAATCATCAGGTATGCTGATAGGCAATGGGGTTTTTTTAAGTACAAAAGAAATTTGCCAGATGAGCAAAGTGCCCGAACTGGTTTTTGTAAACTGTTGTTTTTTGGGTAAGGTTGATGGTAACAGCGAAGCGCTCTTCAGCAAACGGTATAAGCTGGCCGCCAACATAGGCACACAGCTGATCAGGAACGGTGTAAAAGTGGTTATTGCTGCCGGCTGGGCTGTGGATGATTCGGCGGCTTTATATTTTACAGGTATTTTTTATCATGCTATCCTGGACGGGTATAATTTTGGTGATTCCATTAAAGTTGCCAGGTCAAAAACATTCTTAAAATATCCTTACACCAATACCTGGGGTGCTTACCAATGTTACGGCGATCCGTTTTATAAATTAACTGAATACAAACAATCAAAAGCATTTTCATACAGTTATTTAATTGCACAGGAAGCCGAAAATGACCTGAGTAATTTAATCAATAAAGCAGATTCAAAAGGAAGCTCGGTTAAGAACCTGCTGAAGGACCTGGTAGCCATATCAGCGGCTGTTGATGCAGCCGGTATCCGTAATGCAGCCATTACTGAAAGAGAGGCCATGGCTTATGCCGAATGCAATGATTATGAAAATGCCATTGCAAAGTTTGAATCTTTACTTAGGATGGAGCAGGCCGGATTTTCGGTAAGGGCAATTGAAAAATATTGCAATATTATGGCCAAGCGTTGTGTAAAGAACTGGCAAACAGGTATTGCAAAAAACGATCAGTTAAAGATCATGATCAAAGTAATTGCTAACTTAAATCAATTGCTCAGCATTGGCGACAGGCCAACTGCAGAGCGGTTGAGTTTATTGGGCAGTGCTTACAAGCGAAAGGCGATGATATCTGCAAATGATACAGATAAAGTAAAAGCGTTAATGCAGTCGGCCCTTTATTATAAAAAGGCTTTTAATACCCCCGATAACAACAATAAAATCTATGCATTAACCAACTGGCTGGAGATTGAAAAAGTATTACAGTTGCTTAAAAACAGGCCGGGCTTAAAAACCATTCTTAAAAAATACAAATTTGAAACAGTAAGTAAAACAAAGGCTGATATGGCCGATGCACTTGGCAAAATAATAAACGCCGAAGCTGATATAGATTTTTGGAACGTAATTGGAAACGCAAATACTACTTTATGTGCCTGGATGCTGGAGGGAAAAAATACCCAGGAACTCACCGATAAAATAGTTTTGGAGGCTTATACCAAAGTGTGGGATATGGCAGGCTCTCAAAATAAAAAGGTATCAGAAATTGAACATTTTGATTTCCTTATTTCAGTTTATTCGGGGCTGGTTAAAAGCCCGGCCCATGTAAAAACAATTACTAAGATCAAAAAAGACCTGGAGAAGATCATTAAGTAGCAGGGGGTGGTTGATTAAAAAAGATGTAATAGGGGGTGTTAATTCTTAATTACCTTATATAAAACTAAAAGGTTTTGTAAAGTATATTCTATTATTTGGCATTTCTATTGCAGGTTGTTATCTTTGTCATCCTTTTTTAAGGAGAAACCCTATTTAATAACAACCAAAAATTTCTATTTATGGCTGTAAAAATGAGACTGCAAAGGCATGGCTCAAAAAAGCGACCCTTTTACTTCATCGTTGTAGCAGATGGCAGAGCGCCCCGTGACGGTAAATTTATTCAAAAATTAGGTACTTACAATCCTTTAACGGTTCCTGCAACTATACAGGTAGACCGCCAGAAAGCATTGGACTGGTTACAAAAAGGTGCTCAACCCACCGATACTGTACGCCGTATCCTTTCTTTCAAAGGAGTGTTGTATCTAAAACATCTACTTCGTGGAGTAGGCTTAGGCTTATTTGATGAAGCAGGTGCTATGGAAAAATTCACGGCCTGGACAACTGAACATGATTCAAATGTTACCCGCCGCCAGGGAGCCCATAAAAAGGCCCGTAACGACCGTCGTGACCAACCTGTTGTAAAAAAAGTGGAAGCTGCTAAAGTTGAATCTAAACCCGTTGAAGCACCCGTTGCTGATCCGGTTGAAGCTGCAATTGAAGCATCGGCATCTGAAGAAACCAAAACAGAAGAATAAAAAACCTCTGTTCCGTTAATTCTTTAAAGTCCTGATTTTTTATCGGGACTTTTTTTATGAGTACAAGCTACAAGGGCACCGTTTGTGTACCAGCATTAACCTAAACATGCATGCTTGTCCCTTGAAGCTTGATGCTTGTTGCTTCTTTGTATCTTGCATACAATGAATCATTATTTTAAAATAGGAAAACTCGCTGCCAGTCACGGACTTAAAGGAGATCTTGTTCTGCAACACAGCCTTGGTAAAAAAACATCGCTCAAAGGATTGGAATCAATTTTTATTGAAGATAAAAAAGACAGTTTTCTGCCTTATTTCATTGAGTGGGCAAAAATAAAAAGCGCCGATGAAGTTTTTATTAAGCTTGAAGGCATTGATGATAAAGAAACAGCCCGTAAACTTACTCCACGTGAAGTTTGGATAACCGAAGAGGACTTTAAAAAATTTGCAGCCAAATCCTCGCCCATTGCCTTACTGGGTTTTAATATTATTAATGAAGATGAAGACCTGGGCGAAATACTGGAAGTGATAGAACAGCCACACCAGGTTTTATGTGCTATTCTTTTAAATGGTAAAGAAGCGCTCATTCCCATTCACGAAGACAGCCTTGAAAAAGTAGATGCAAAAAACCGGAGGGTGTATGTTAACCTGCCGGAGGGTTTACTGGATATTTATAGGTAGACAGGAGTTATACGTTGAAAGAAATTAGCTTAATTGAACTACTTTATATGAGGTTAAATTTATTTTTATACATTCTCGTTAGCTATTTAATACTTGTAATTGTATCAACAATCTATTGGGCTAACAACTTTAGTTCATATACTAACTACAAAGGAGATGAATTTTTCTTCTATGCAGAATTCCTTTATTGTTTAACAACACTTTTGTTTATAGTCCAAATTTTATTGATGAAAGTTAAAAGATTATTATTGTTGCTTTTTGTACCACTTTTGACAATATTGATTAGTGTTTTGCTAGGATTTATTTTTCTACATATATCAGCAATGAATGGAACTCCAAGTGAGACAATTTATATTTATTCATCAGTCTATTCTTTTATAAATATCTTAATACTGATACTAACTTATAAATCTTCTCTAAAGAAAAAAGGGATAATTCAATTATAAAATTCGTTTTTTTAATGAAAAACATTAATACTGTTGAATAAAGAAAATTTGCTTGTGTACAATTTTAAATTTGTAGAGTGAACACCCCCCAACGCATCATAGCACATTTAGACCTCGATACTTTTTTTTTATCGGTAGAATTGCTGAATCATCCTGAGCATGTGGGCAAGCCTGCATTTGTTGGAGGCCGCGACAGGGGCGTGGTTACCTCAGCCAGTTACGAAGCAAGGGCATTTGGCGTACGCAGCGGAATGCCCAGCCGTAAAGCATTACAGCTTTGTCCGCAGGCAATTGTATTAAACTGGAGCAGGGGCGAATACAGCCGGTACAGCCGGTGGGTTACACAAATTATTGCAGACAAGGCGCCTTTGTTTGAAAAAGCTTCTGTTGATGAATTTTATATTGACCTTACCGGTATGCAGAAATTTTTCAATCCCCTGCAATGGACAATTGACCTTAGGCAACAGATAATGGATGAAACAAAACTGCCTATT
This sequence comes from Chitinophagaceae bacterium, assembly GCA_031410355.1. Taxonomy (GTDB): domain Bacteria; phylum Bacteroidota; class Bacteroidia; order Chitinophagales; family Chitinophagaceae; genus Ferruginibacter. The sequence continues at coordinate 10,869 of JANNYY010000028.1, forward strand.
TCATTTGGCCTGGCCAGCAATAAAATGATGGCAAAAATTGCAACCGATGAAGCAAAGCCCAATGGCTATTTACAGGTGCCTTTTGGAAAAGAAAAAGAATTTTTAGCGCCCATGCCGGTTAGTAAGATACCGGGTGTTGGCGATCATACTTATGAAGTACTGAAGGCCATGGGCATTGTAACCATTAAAGACATCAGCGAAAAAACCCAGGAAGAACTGGAAGAAAAATTAGGAAAATGGGGGATTGATCTTTGGTACAAAAGCCACGGTATTCATCATGGCGAAGTTTCGGCTTATCATGAAGCCAAATCAATTTCAAGCGAACATACTTTTGATGAAAACAAACTGGATATTGATTTTTTGAAAAGCGAATTAGTAAGGTTAACAGAAAAAATAGCTTATGAACTGCGGCAGGATGGTAAAGTAGCAGGCTGTGTTGCCGTAAAAATAAGATACCATGATTTTGAAACAACTTCCCGCCAAACCACTGTGCCTTATACCTGTGCAGATGATGAAATTATCCCCGTAGTAAAGGAACTGTTCAGTAAATTATATCTAAAAGGAACTCCCGTTCGGTTGCTTGGTGTAAGGTTAAGTGAGCTTACCAATAATGCCATTCAAACCAATTTGTTTGATGATGCGGAACGAAAAACTGATTTATACAAAGCTATAGATAACGTTAAAGACAGGTTTGGTAAAAATTTGCTGAGCCGGGCTTCATCTTCTAAAAAATAATATCCCCTAATCGTAAACTCATAAATAAAATTTTATTACACTAATTTAAACCAATTACACTAATTACACGAATTGCTTTTGTTTACAATTCGTGTTATTCATACTAATTCGTGTATGTAGAAATATTATTTTTTAGACGATGAAGCCCGGCTCAACAAATTTTTACCAAACCTGTCTTTAACATTATCTATAGCTTTATACAAATCAGTTTTTCGTTCTGCGTCATCAAACAAATTGGTTTGAATGGCGTTATTGGTAAGCTCACTTAACCTTACACCAAGTAAGCGAACGGGAGTTCCTTTTTTATATAATTTACCAAACAGTTCTTTTACTACCGGTATAATTTCATCATCTGCACAGGTATAAGGCACAGTAGTTTGGCGGGAAGTTGTTTCAAAATCATGGTATCTTATTTTTACAGCAACACAGCCTGCTACTTTACCATC